>JACMMN010000039.1 GCA_014379075.1 Pyrinomonadaceae bacterium
CCATTTCGCCGAATCGACAAAGTCGTAAAATGTATTGAGCTTCTTGAACATCCGGCCGTCCTGACGCCATTTTTCACCTAGCTCGCTGCCGCCGCGAATATGGGCGATGGCGTAAACCATTCCGCGATCGACGAGACTAAGCCGAGCCGTCGAAAATCCCGGCGTCATCGAAGCTCCATACGAACCATAAGCATAAAGCAGCATCGGAGCCTTGCCGTCCAGCTTCGTTCCCTTTTTCATCACGATCGAAACCGGCACCTTCACGCCGTCGCGGGCAACCGCCCAGACACGAGTAGTTTCGTACTGCGTCTTGTCGTAGCCGCTCGGTATTTCCTGCTGTTTGATCAGGCCGCTCTTGCGCGTGCGGAAATCGAACTCATACGTCGAATTGGGCGTGATCATTGACGAGTAGTTATAACGTATGAGGGGCGTGTCGTATTCCGGGTTGTTCGACAATCCCATCGTGTAAACGCTTTCCGGCGTCTCGATCCGCGCTGATGCCCTGCGCGTTTTCATGTCCATTACCTTGATGTATTCAAGGCCGTTCTCGACCTCCGAAACTACGGCGTAATCCTTAAAAAAATTAATGTCGTCGATCTTTATCGCCGGATTGTGCGGAATAAAATCGGTCCAGGTTTTTTCGCTCGGATCATTTGCGGACGCCCGCATTACCTTGAAATTCTCGGCATCCTTGTTCGTTACGAAATAAAATTCACCGTTATTGAAATCGGCCGAATACTCATGGCCTTCGCGTCGAGCCGAGATTATTTTGAATTCACCCTCCGGACTGTCGGCCGGCAGATACCACATTTCGCGGCTGGTCTTTGCGTACGAACCGATGATGAACATCTTCCGGTCGCGCGAACGCCCGATGCCGACACCGAAAAGCAGGTCTTTTTCGTCGAAGATCATTTTGTCCTTATCGGTGGAACCGACGGTGTGGCGATAGATCTTGTCGGTGCGTTTCGAAACCGGGTCTTCCTGCGCATAGAAAAGATATTTGCCGTCGCTCGACCATTCGACCGATGTTACGCGTTCTATCTTATCCGGCATGATCTTTCCGGTCCGCAGGTCTTTTATTTGCAGCGTGTACTGCCGGTAACCGGTCGTGTCCGTCGCAAACGCAAGCAGGCTGCCGTCGTCGCTCGGCTCGAAATTCGAAACCGCGAAGTACTTGAACCCCGCCGCCATCGCATTCACGTCCAGCAGCACTTCCGCGTCCTTCCCGTCCTTCGATTTGCCGCGAAGATACGTCGCATACTGCTTTCCTTCCTCGGTCTTGTTGAAATACCAATGATCGCCCAGCTTGTACGGCACGCTCAGGTCGGTCTGTTTTATTCGCCCCAGCATCTCCGAATAAAGATTGTCCGCAAACGCTTTATGCGGCCCCATATGAGCCTCGGTGTAAGCGTTCTCCGCCTCAAGATATTTTATGATCTCCGGGTTTTTCTTATCCTCGCGGTCGCGCAGCCACGCATAATTATCCGTGATCTCGTACCCGTGTATCTTCAAAACTTTAGCTTCTTTCTTGGCAACAGGTGGTTTCATATCGGTTTGAGCAGAGACATTGACAGCCACACTCGCGGCCGCGGCCACAGCAAAGACAAACGACAATCTTCTCATGATTTTCTCCTGAATTTATAGAATGATTTCCCGCGAATATTACGCGCTATTTTAGCCTTTAGTTTCGTTTTGGGCAAAACGCCTGCTTCTTAGCGGCTTCGCCATCGTACTGTGTGCTGAATGGCTCTGCCTTTTAATCAGCTTTCCAGATTCGCCGAGGCTCCGGGTCGGAACACCTTCGGTAGCGGGTGGCGGCCCCGATGCCGCGACAAACACCGGCCGACGCCGCGGCGCGAAAATTTTCCCTGCCGACGCTGCCTCGGCCGAAACTCACACTTTCATTCTTGGTCTCGAACACAAAAAAAGCCCGGCTGACCGGGCTTTTTTAACAACTGCTGACGTCGGACTATCTTTCGCCGATAGCAACATATTTCTGATCACGTTTGCCGATATATTCGGCCCTGGGGCGGATCAGTTTGTTGTTGCCGTATTGTTCGAGGATATGGCCGGTCCAGCCGGAGATACGGCTGACGGCGAAGATCGGGGTGTAAATGTCGAGCGGGATTCCCATCAGGTAATATGTCGAAGCCGAGTAAAAATCAACGTTCGGGTACATTCCCTTCTTTTCGAGCATGATCTTTTCGATCTTTTCGGACATCTCGTACCACTTGGTCTCGCCCTTCTTTTCGGCCATCTGCTTCGAGAATTTGCGGAGCCAGGTCGCACGCGGGTCCTCAGTTTTATAGACCGCGTGCCCGATGCCCATGATCTTTCGTTTTTCGGCCAGAGCTTCGTCGACCCAGGCATCGATCTTTGCGGGATCGCCGATGTCGATGAGCATCTTCATCACGTTTGTGTTCGCACCGCCGTGCAGAGGGCCGGCAAGTGCCGCAATTCCGGCCGTTACCGCGCCGTACATATCGGCTAAGGTTCCCGCGACGACACGGGTCGTAAATGTCGAGGCGTTCAATTCGTGGTCGGCGTGCAGGATGAGCGCGATATCGAACATCCGGGCCTCGTCGGCGTCCGGCATTTCGCCACGCAGCATGTAAAGGAAATTTTCGGCGATACCGAGCGATTTGTCGGGAGCAACAACATCCTTGCCGTTGCGAATCCGGTCCCACGCGGCTGCCAAAGTTCCGATCTGCGCCGTGATCCGGACAGCAGCCCTCAAAGCGGGTTCGCGGTCGGTCCCGCGGCTTTCAGTATCGTAAAAATCGAGCGACGAAACAGAGGTTCGCAGGACATCCATCGGGTCGGCATCCTTTGGATACTGTTTCATTAAAGCAATCACCTCGGCCGGTGCCTCGTAATTTCTGCGAAGCCTTGCCTCAAGCTCTTCCAGTTCGATTTTGTTCGGCAAACGCTCGTTCCAAAGCAAAAATATGACCTCTTCGAAGGTCGAATTCTCCGCCAGATCGTGAATGTCGTAACCCTGATAAATTAACTTTCCTTCGTCGCCGTTTACATCGCCGATCGCGCTCTGGGCGGCGACCACGCCTCTCAATCCCGCAGTCGCGGCGTTTGTTTCTGTTGCTGTGCTCATTGGTGGTTGATCTCTTGCTTTCCTGATTTTAGTGCCAAACTAATTTTAACGGACACAGCAGGCTTAGACAAGCGTTATTCTCGAAAAGGTGGTGCACGGACGCCTCGTCCGACCGCGGAGGGGAACGCGGACACCTTGTCCGCTCGCGGAGTCCGCGAGCGCGTTAGGTAGCAGTGAATGTAAAACGGACATTGGACAATCAGGAAATAAGATCCGGCATTGTCCGTTTTACATTGTCCATTGCCCAAGGTTTGTTCGCGTTGAAGCAACGCTCATCCGGACGAGGGCGTCCGGGCTCCGGGCGCGTCCGGGCTATTCACCATCCGCAAATCCGCCGTCGAAGAATCGCCGGGCTTGCAGCATCGCTTCGGGTACTGCTGTGACGTGCGTCAATTTATCATTCTTTATAATATGCCGCCGCAGCGTGTCCGCCCGAACGCCTCGCGAACGCATCGTCCGAAACGCTTTTTCGGTATTCGCCGGATCGACGACCGTATCGCCTCGTAAATTTATCAGCAGCATTTTATTCCGCGGCGTCCAATCGTAAACGTCGTTTTTTATCAGTTCCCGCACAATGGGATCGCTCGAATCCAGAGTTTCCATCGCTTTCCGGAATCGCGGCGTGATCACATTGAGCGCCGAATTTTTCGCCTTCATCAGCGTGCCGGTCAGTACCAGGCGTTTGAACAGGTTTTCGGTCGAAATGCCCGACGGATATGCGGTCGAAACAGCGAAAGCCATCGAAGGCTTGAAATAATCCGTCAGCTTCACGCCTTCCTGCTTGTGAAAGTAATAGGCCATATACGACAACAAATACAGGCGGATAGCGAATCCGGCCTGATCGGTATTCGGGGCCATCATAAACTCGCGCGTCGCGCCCGAAAGATCATAAGGTCCTGAAGCAAGAGCCGACGATGATACTTGGAAATCGGGGTCGGTGCTCTGTTCGAGATCGCGTACCAAAGCCATTGCTACACCGCCGCCTTCCGAATAACCGGTGATACAAAGCCGGTCGCCGACATTAGCGTTAAGGCGCGAAATGAGCGCTCTCGCCGGTTTGATAATATCGCGGCCGGAGCGGGCGTTGAGCACGTTCAACGGGTAAGGATGCTCCCGCTTTTGATCGCCCAAGCCCAGATAATCCGGCATCACTATCGCGTATCCGCCCGAAGCAAATGCAAGGATCGCGGATTCGGCTTCCTGATTATTCGCCTCGCCTTTGTACCGGGAAGGCGACATCGAACGTTCGAAAATAGTGCCGTGATTGAACACGACCATGCCGTTCGCTGCACCGCCTTTCGGCAAAACGACCAAGCCCGTCAGAACTACGGATCGGCCTTTTTCATCCGTCGAACGATAGCTGATCTTATGAAGATCGAGTGCCTTTGTCGCACGTTCCGGGCCGGAAGTTCCGTAAACGGCTTTGATGCGTTTATTTATCTGGGCAGCCGCCATCGTTGCGTTTTTGAGCGAGCTAACGAGATCCTGTCCAAAAACCGTGGAGCCGCCAGCAATGAAGGTCAGCCCAAGCAGAGCAATAACTACGAGAAAAAGAGCTGTTTTCATATTTAACCCCCTATTTGTATGCGAGCCGATCTCTGCGAAATTAGAATTATTAGAGAAAAGGTTAACACTAAAGATTTTACAGCGACAAGGAATTTCAGGCTCAGCGATTCCGACAAAAACAAAATAAAAAACCACGGGATCACAAAAGGCCCAAAAAGGAGACAAAAAGCCTAGTGTTTTCCCGCGGATATTGAGAAACCAGATCTGTGGTAAGTGCTACCGGATCTGAGTTTCGTATGAGGTTTTAATACGAAGCTGCTGGGTCATGGCCAAGTTGATATTTTTGCCTCGCTCTATCACTACCGCACCCACGCCAAACGCAGCACCGACTCCCGCTCCAACAGCAGCACCGACCGGACCGCCTGCTATCGCACCGACTACAACTCCAGTTCCGGTAGCCGCCCCGATCTTTATGCCGTCTTGCTTGAACGAGTGCTTGCCGACTGCCGTGCCTTCATTATCGACCATCTTTACGTTATCGCCTTTAGAAGGTAAAACTTCGGTCAAATTGGCGTTGAAATTACTCCAGCGGCTTTCGGTAAGTACTATCCGGTCGAATGATAATAGCATTTCCGAGCGGCGTTTTATCCTGCCCGGCTTTGTGATTTTGCTGATGCGGCCTTCGATCATCGCACCGCTGATCTCGGCCGGAGAAACGATCTTCGCCGTAAATTTGTCACCCTCGCGATTGCGATCTGTGGTAAGTTCTTCCTGCAGCTCAACGATCAATTCCGTGTCCCGAGGAATTATAATGACCGCATCGCTGGTCTGCTGAAAACTTGTTTTTTGCATGACACCGTTAGATGGCGCAGGCTGATCGGCAGTAACGCTGTCCGAAACCGCCGCCGGTACATTTTCCGATGTGACAATCGGTATTTCGACCGCTGGTGGAGCAGGTAGGACCTGTTCCGGCGGGGTTTCAATAGGAATATTTATTGCGACCGCTCCTCGCCTGTTCAGGCTGACCGGTATCGCTGCTTCAAAAGAACGCTTTTCAAAGCCGGTGTCGTAGCCCGATTCAAAGCCTTGCTGATAGCCGTCTTTATAATCTTCGACGGTGCCGTAGTCCTTATTGTATGCACGGTTTGCCTTGGCGTATTCTCCGTGCCGAGCATAATCTTTCGACACGATATCGATCGAATCTCGATATCCGGCCATATAGCCGTCCGAATACCCTGTTCTATAACCGCGCTGCAGTGCTATGCGCGACTCCTGAGCTATAGCCGTTTGTATGGGAAGTGCGAAAAAAACCAATAAACTGAGGGAAAAACTTAAGGCGATAGCTAATAAACTTCTGGTTAGCTTCATATAATCTCCTTTTGAAAATAGTTGTACTGAAAATCAGGAAATGTTTTGTCCGCTTAGATTTATACACTATTGCTTAAGAATTTACAACAGTTTTTATACAGATGCTTAAGAACTTTTTATTTTCAGTGAAATATGTTAGGAATTCGAAAAAAGAGGGCCGTGAACGGCACATGTCCACAGCCCGTAGTTTGCTTCAGGAGGAGCAAATGAACGTATTAAAAACTCTTACGAAATAGATACGAGGCCCGGATGAAAAATGTTCGGCTGTTTCGTTCAAAACCCGGCTCGAATTGACCGGTGTAGGGACTGAAGCCCTTATAGTTGAAATTGTCGTTATAACCTACATAGAAGGCAGTTCCGGGATTTGGGTTCCAACCCACAAGAAGCTGGCCCGCGTAATTCTTTCGAGTCGAATCGTAGTCCAATCGAAGTCTTGTAAAGGTGAATCGTGAAAATTGATATGTCGAACGAATGCTCAATAAATCGGAATCGAAAGTTCTAATTCTATTGTCGTTACGGACAAGCCGGCTTTTTCTATAACTAGCAGAAAGCCGTAGCGGATCGAGCGGTTTAAGTTCGGCAAATACCTCTGCATCAAACTGTTTTCCCGGACCCGGGTTTTGGAAACCGTTTAGCGAAGTGAAAAAATCGTATGCGTTATTTACATAACCGGCGAACCAAAAATAATTGAAGTATTTATTGACGTTATGACTCAAATTTGCAGAATAGAATTGCTGCCACGTCGCCCGCGTACCGGGACCGAAAAATGTTCCGTTGGGTCGCGTTGGCGAGCGCTTTAATGAAAATTCCTCTTCATATAATTTTTCATAGGCGGCTCCCGTTTCTGCAAAAAAGAACATATTTCCCTGTAAGGTAAGGTTTATATTCGTTCCGGCCCTCCACTCTTGAAGCCTGCCCTGCCAGTCGTAATCTACACCGCTAAACTGTGCCCAGCTTTTACGGATAATTTTCGCTTTAGGATCAGATTTTGTACTGAATCGATTAATGAAAAAAGCAAAATTCGTATTAGTCCGCCGGGTAAAGCCCGAATCGGCCCGGTAGTTAGTGCTTCGGCCTCCAATTTCGGCAAACCACCCATGAGTCTCCGTTGTGTAGTCCAAATTCGCGTAATAACCGAGTCCGTTGCCGGTACCAAAATGATTGTAAGTGCCATTGCGCGTAGAATTGAGACCTGCATCCTGAGGCGAGATCGGCGGATGTTCGGCATCGACAAAAATATTGTATGTTCCGGTACCGCAAATCTCCCGATTTCTCTGGGCTTCACTAGGATCCAGAAGCGGTTCAAATTCAGCGTCAAAGAAACACCTGCGTGAATTTGTTCCAACAACCTGAAATTGTGATGTCAATCTCGGGTTTAATTTCATCCTCCCATCAACTCCGGCCAACAAATTCCTTTGTTCCGGAAAGCTGCGGTAGGTCGCAAAGAAACCAATATTATTCTCTTTACCGAAGTCACGCTTTACTCGTAATATCGCGTACAACGCACTCTTGTCGAAGAATTCCTGAAATCGCGGCCTTACCGAGATATCGTTTCGATCTTCTTCATCAAAATTTCCGGGTGCTTTATCAGATGCCACCAAGAATCCGAAGGAGTTTTTTCCGACCTTTCCCGTCAGCTTTGTCGCAAAATCCGGGTCAACGATCTGACGCGAGTCAAAAACCCGCAATGGTGACTGGAAGATGTCGGCTCCTTCGAGAAAAAATGGACGCTTTTCCTGGAAAAAGATCGGGAATCGTTGGTTCGCAGTAACAACCGGAGCGTCTGCCTCAATTTCGGCGAAATCAGGGTTGACCGCGGCGTCTAGCGTAATGTTGGGACTGACAGTGTATTTAAGCGTGAGTCCGATGTCTTGTTTCAACCCTTCGTTAACGAATCTGCCCGGATCGAGGATAGACGGCAGATATGGATTGTTTGTTCTGCTGCGGGGAATTGTGCGGACTCGTCTGCCTGTTTCCGATACCGTTATGCTGGGCACAATCTCTAGCGTGCGTTCGTATTTAATTTCATCCAGTCCGGTGATTTTGCCGTGTTTGATAAGAAATCCTGAAACGTTGCGGTCGTCAGGCAGCCATTGATCGAATTCATCGTTAAAGCGGTCTATATTCCTTGCCGCATTAAATCCCCACATTCTTCCCTTCCCTGCCGAATACCGCAAAGATTTGAAGGGAATCTTCACTTCTACCGACCAACCCCAGTCTTCAATGATGCCCTTCGATTCCATAACAATATCGACCGAGAAATCCGAGCCCTGACCTTCTGTATAGATACCATCCGCCTGAATGCCTAGAGGATTAAATCCGAGAACATAAGCGCGCCTCTGATCGTCGAAGGTGTCGAGCCACATACGGACATTGTCTTCTCCAAATATATTATCGCGCTTTGCGACTGTCGCACGGATCTTGTCTTTCTCGTCCCAGCACTTAAAGGCCACGTATAAATGCATTTCGTCATACATCACCATGACTTCGGTGGGTTTCGACGGGGCAATGTTGTCGCCGGGACTCGTCTGATAGAAATCCTTGAAAACAGTGGCAGTTTTCCAGGCTTCCTCGGCCGGCCGGCCATCGATCGTCATGGCGAAAGCAATCTTTGGTATGTTTTGAGGTTTTGCTTTTTCGGGAGGGATTTCTATTTTCGTTTTAATGGGAACAGCTAAGGACTTCGCATCGGAAGAAGTGGCCGCAGGCAATGTATTAGTACCGTTAGGTTGTGCAGCTATACAGATTGTAGCAAGAATTACGGTCAGCAAGGGGTATAGCCTTTTCATGAAAACTCCAAGTATCAATCGGAATATAAAATTGTCCTAGCAAGGTGAAGACGAGTTATAGTCACTGACTAAAACGCGTATTCAGTCAGAAAGTTTCAGAAGGTGTGAATGAGCTTAGGAAAAGTCGCCAGCCGCATCGGCATATATCAAAAACTATTTATAAGAGAAGCATTTCGAACGACGAGTTTACCGTTGGTAAAATCAAAGTTATAAGAAGCTCCTCCCTTGCCCAAACGCCATGTTTTGTTGCCCGCGGGTTCGAAACCTTCGGTTTCGATCTCGCTATTTGAAGTAAAACTTGCGTTGGAATTTTGAGGCAGGGTAAGGAAAACGGTGCCTTCAGTAGCTTTTGTGGTAAGTTTTTCGAAATCTCCTTCCAGATATATGTCACCACACTCCGTTTGTGAATCGAATGAACCGCGAAAACCGATCACTCGAACTTGGGCTTCTGCGGCCGAAAGATGCAGGTTTCCGTCAACGTCGCGTATATTAATAGCCCCATTTCCCCCTTCCAGTTCGATCTCTCCCGATACTCCTTCGAGCCTGATCTCGCCATCGGTCATTATCGTCAGATTCGATTTTTTCGGTACGAATACTTCGATGCGAACGCGTTCGCGGTCCCCGAACATCGAAAAATCCCAGCGAAAATCCCTCGAAAATGAGGGTGCTGTGGACGAAGAGACTGACTTTGAGCGAGACCGCTCCGGCGAATGTTTACCGTATTTTCTCTCGAAATTAGTTTTGTCCCCGGCATTGTTTAGATCGTATTTTTCAGTTTTACCGTTTTTTAGCGTGACAACCGCAGTTTTTTCCCTGACGATAACGTTTTCGACCTGTCTAGGGTTCATAAACACGATACCTTCGTCGCCAGAAATTTCCTCGGTTTGTTCACGCTTGTTCTTCTTAACAACTTTAAGTCTCACCCCGAACTCGGTTTTCACTTCCTCCACATCTACCTGTTGACGGTCGCGGCTGCCGAGGCTCGTAACGACGTATTTGACTTCATGTTTATCCCAGCCGCGGACGTTTACGCCGCAGCCTTTAGCCTCAATTACTACTTTTGGAGTTCCCTTTACTGCAAATGAATTGGTTTTCTTTTCGACGAAAGGAGTGCCGATGTTGAAATTCGCAAAATCCATGCGGGCAAGGGCGGCCTGCTGAATCGCGTTCGCATCCTCAATTTGCTGCTTGAACTCTTCGGAATTCAGCGCTGTGGCCGTTTCACGAATAGCTTCCGCGGCGCTCCTGATCGATTCCCGGGTTGCTTTCACGATCTCGGGCTTTATCTTGTTGACCTCTTTATGAGCTTCTTTGAGAGCCGCTGCCCTGTGTTTTTCGGAATCTTTGACGGCACGGCCGATTTCCTTATTTATTCGAGGCAAGTTAACCGTTGATCCTTGATCGTCGCTATCGTCCCAATCCTCATCGTCCTTGCTCTTTTGCTTGAGAAGGTTTACTGCCGGATTAGCCGATTTCCCGTCGTTTTTTCGATTTACTGACAGCCCGCCATTGACGCTGTCCAACTTTATCTGCACCTCGCCACTTCCAACACGGCCGTACATATCCCGACCGACGTATTGACCTTTTCGAACCGGAAGGCCGAAGTCATTGGTAATGCTTCCGTTCAAAGAGTCCGCTTTAATCGTCGCATTCGCGTCTGAAGGAATAGTGAGATTAACCCGTCCGTTGACGGTGCTTAACGAGATCCTGCTTCCCGTTTCGAGACGGTCAAAATCAGCTATAACCTCTCCGTTGACCGTAGAAAGCGTCGCTGCTCCGCGAAGATTTGAGGCGGAAACGTTGCCGTTGACCGCGGAAATCTTTGTCAAATTCACAAAATTCGAAACGGTTACCGAACCATTCACAGTTTCAATCTCGTTCAGCAAAGCGGTTCGCGGAACTGAGAGGCGGAATTGAACTTCTACTCTTCTATGCTTATTCCGGTCGCCCTTATTGTTCCATTTCCAGCTCTGGTAATCGGCTTCGACGCTGAAGACATCAGGGCGGGCATCGATCTTGATGTCGACTTCCGCCAAAGTTTCCTTACTGTCCGCCGTTTTGGTCGCTTCGAGTTTTACCTCGTTACGGTCCCAAGCTTCGACCACTATCGAACCGTTTACGTTAGAAACGCTAATGCGTCCGTTGGCATTTATCGGATAGCTCTGCTCGAACTTTTCAGTTTCGTCCAGACTTGCGACTTCAACCACTGGCGCATGAGGAGCTTGAACCTCAAAATTATCGGGACCGGTATCACCGTTTGACGAAAATAAAAGGCCGGCAAAAACTATCGAATATAACCAACTCATATTGCATCTCCTCTGGGCATTTAATGAAGGGTATTTCTCTTTTCTAATAACAAAACACCGCCCGTTTTCGATTTATGACAGATTTTTTGCATTTTTTTCTCCGAATATCCTTCCCTTAAGAAGTTTTTTTAGCTTAGCTTTTAGCGACTGTTAACCCCAACTCGCGCCGTGACTTTTCGAATTTTGAGACTACGTAACTTTATCTTAATACCGCAGATGTTAAGCTTCGTGCGTCACAGTCACCCATTAGAACGCGCTAAGTTTGGGACAACAGCCACTGGATACGGAACATCTGATGAATTTACTTCCTTGCCCGCATTTGTTAGGTTATAGGGTTTAGGTGACGCGAAACCGGAGAATGAAATGAATTTAAAGCAAACGCGGCTACACATTTTGCAGAAAGCGGAAGACTTAGCGTCGAAGGCCAAAAGCGGAGTTTCACTTCACTGTCACACTCAGCACTCTCAGGAAATGTTGGATTTTGTTCCGCATTATGCCGAAAAACTTCCGATCATCGCGTACTTTTGGAAGTGTGAGCGCAAACGATTCTTTGAAAGAGAAGGCGAATATCCCGATTTTTCGAATGCTTTTTGGGAGCCGCCAATGAGCGGCCAGTCGGTTTACGATATCGAAAAAATGCAGATAAATGAAACCGGTCTAAACGCAATCGTCTCGCTGACAGACCATGACACCATTGATGCGGCTCTGGAAGTCAATCAAAATGTAGATAATTCGTGCGCCCCGATATCATTAGAATGGACAGTTCCGTTTGAATTCGGTTTTTTTCACGTCGGCGTTCATAACTTACCGAAGGGGCAAGCCGTCGACCTGACAAAAACGCTTCTAGAATTTACCTCCATCAAAGAAAACCACACGAGCGAGAAGTTGGCGGAAATGTTCGGGATGCTCAATGACCTTCCCGAGGTATTGTTGATTCTGAATCATCCGCTTTGGGATATTGAAATAGTCGGAAAGGAGTTACACGAGTTATTACTCACGGATTTCTTAAAGGCCCACGGGCGTTGGATACACGCCCTCGAGATCAATGGTTTTCGCTCGTGGTCGGAGAATAAGGCGGTCATCGAAATGGCCGAGGCTCTCGGAATGCCTATCGCGACCGGTGGCGATCGACACGGCTGCAAGCCGAATACGGTGATCAACTTAACGAAAGCCGAAACCTTCGAAGAATTCGTCGAGGAGATTCGCGTCTACAAGAGAAGCGAAGTGGTTCTAATGCCAGAATATAGTCAGCCTCTTCATTCGCGTCAGCTTCAATCGTTTTCAGAGATTCTGAAAGATTATCCGGAATTTCCAGAGGGCAAGCAAAAATGGTTCGAACGGGTGCATTTCGACATTCGTGACGGCTACGGCGTACGTCCGCTTTCCGTACATTGGCTTAACGGAGTGCCTACCTGGCTGGGTGCCGCGATATGGACTCTTGGCTTTTTGGGAAGTCCTAAGGCACGGCCAATTTTCAATTTGGCGCGAAAGAAAATAGATCGCGTTCCAAAAGACGGTACAAAAGCTTCCTTTGAGATTCCGGATCTGGATGAGGTTTTACGGAGCCTGTCCTCCGAAACTGTTTCGTAGCATCTCCTTATTTTATCGAGTTCCTATTTTTCGGCGGGCTTGCCCGCCATTTGTAATTTATTAGGATTTTTTGTGAGAAACAATTTGCGCGTAGCCTTCTTCCCCGACTCCTATTTGGAAGTGAATGGTGCCGCGATGACATGTCAAAGATTGACCGAATATGCTAAACGAAAGGATTATCCTTTTTTATGTATATACGCAGGCCCAAAAACTGAAGTCGTTCAAGACGGAAGTGTTACTTACCTCGCTCTAAAACGGTCGCCGGCATCGATTTCTCTCGATGAAGATCTGGCTTACGATCCGCTTTTTCAGCGACACACGAATCGCGTTCTCAGGCAATTGCTAACGTTTAAGCCGGACGTGTTGCACATCACCGGTGTAAATGATGTCAGCATAGTCGGTGCATACCTCGGCTGGAAACTTCAAATCCCTATTGTCGGCTCCTGGCACACCAATGTTCATGAATTCGCGGCACACAGGCTCAAGAAGCTGCTTCGTTTTTTACCGCGAGCCGCCGTTGGGAAGATCGCCGGATTCGCGGAGCGGAAGATAATGGACGGGGCCGTATTATATTATAAAATGCCCAAAGTACTTCTTGCCCCAAATCAAGAATTAATCGATCTTCTAGGACAAGGAACAGGGCGCCGGGCACTAATGATGACCAGAGGGGTGGATACGGATAAATTTTCACCGGAAAAGCGAACGGTCAACGATGGTATATTTCGCCTTGGTTTTGTTGGCCGGCTTCGAGCAGAAAAGAGCGTCCGGCTTCTCGTAGATATCGAAAGAGAGTTGATCAAACAAGGTAGGGCAAATTTTGAGTTTCTGATCGTCGGCGAGGGAAACGAGCGCGAATATCTCGAGAAGCACCTTGTTCACGGGAAAATCACCGGCTTTCTTGATGGTGAGCAATTATCTGAAGCCTATGCTAACATGGACGTTTTCATTTTCCCCTCGGAAACTGATGCATTCGGCAATGTGACACAGGAAGCTTTCGCCTCCGGAGTGCCGGCAATAGTCACCGATCAGGGAGGGCCCAAATTTATAGTCACACCGAATGAAACCGGTTTTGTGACAAAGAATTTAGAAGAATTCGTAAAATACGTGACCCTTCTGATTGACGAACCTGAACGATTATCCAAAATGAAAATATTATCGAGAGAAAGGGCAATGTCGCAGTCGTGGGACGCGGTTTTCGAAGGCGTTTACGACGCATATCGGATCGCCTATGAAATGAGAGAGGGCAAGCCAAAATCCTGATGACGAGAGCAGAAGAAATACATCAATCGATCACCGACGAGGAGATGGATGAGATTCATAAGTCGGTCACCCGCGCCGACGATATTGAAGAGGTTCATGCACAAATCCCACTTGCAGAGGTTTTGCGGAGCCTTTTCCGGCATCCCAAGCAGATAATTACGCGATGGAATTGGAAATCGGCTCTTCTGGGAGCTATCCTCCGCGCATCGTTCTACTTTACCGTTTACAAAGCCAGCAAGGAAAGTTGGGCCGTCACGCTCACCGCCGTCCTTGTCGAACTCAGCTTTCGCTTTTTCACCTCGGGCATTTCAGGAGCTATAGTCCAATCGTTCCGGCGTGCCAGGCCGGCATGGCTGGCAACATTGATCGTAACGATTTCGCTGCCTATTTTCAGCCATACCATCGAATTTGTTTCGCATTACGCTCAGGAACAGTATTTCAACGATATTTTTGCCGCCTCAGAGAATAAGGCTAGACAGAAAGCCTTTGCTATTTCAGTTCTCTTTTCGGCCCTCTCGGCAATGTTCAATTTGTTTATGATGCGGCACGGTGTTTTATTGGTCGGCGCGGGCGAGGAGACAAAATCACTGGGTAGCGACCTCAAAAAGATTCCCTTTTTGGTGGCGGAATTCGTGACGTACCTGCCAAAATTGATCCTCCGTTTCATCCGCGAAGGCAAACTCGTATTTGCCCTTGGCGTTTTTTCGGCGTTCGGTTTTGCAGTCGGAGCGATCCTGGGCGGTTTTCGCGGCAAATGGTCATGGGCGTGGACAACCGCTCTGGGCTCTTGGACAATTTTACTGGTATGGACACTAATCGTGGCTTTCATAATTCGAATATTACAAATGCGATCAAAAAATTAGCCTTTATTCGACCACAAAACGTAGTGCAACACCGATCGATCAAGTCCGTACATCTAACCAATTATTATCACAAGAATTCGGGCGGGATCAGCACGAGTTTTAATAATTTGATGGCGGCGGCAGATCAACATAAACGACTGGTCCGCTTGATCGTACCCGGTGAAGCTGAAGGTGTCGAAGACGTAAACGAATTTGCAAGGATCTATTTTATCAAGGCAAAATATTCCCCGATTTTCGACAAACGCTACCGGCTGATCCTGCCCTGGCAATATATTCCAGTCGGGTCGGCCGTCCGTAAAATACTGCTTTACGAGATGCCGGATATTTTGGAGGTTACGGATAAATACACGCTCAGCATGTTGGGTGCGACAGTTCGAACGGGAAAGTTTCGGCAACTCGGCCGTCCTATGCTCGTGCATTTTTCGTGCGAGCGGATGGACGACAATATCGGATCATTCATGTCGAGCGGCAACATCGGCAAGTGGTTCGCACGCAGGGTGATGGGAAATTACATCTTTCCGAGTTTCGATTATCACATCGCAAATTCCGTCTACACAGCCGAGGAATTTTTCGAATCGGTCAGGAAATTGGAAAACACGGGCCGGTCGGATTGGTTTTTCAATAAATGCTGGCGGCTCTTTAAGTCTCCCCGCGTTGAAATTGCGGAACGGATTTTCGTCTGCCCGCGAGGCGTGGATGCGGTGCATTTTACACCCGACCGATTGTCCGATAAGGTACGTCTGGAAATAATCGAGCGTGCCGGGATCCCCGAAGATGCTGTGATCTTGCTTTATGCCGGGCGCATTTCGCCGGAAAAGAACGTCGGCCTTTTACCGGATGTGATGAAAATTTTGTCGGCCGATCCGCAGAACGATTACCGCCTGATCATTGCCGGTGCCGGCCCGCAAAGCGAATGGCTGCGTGAACAATGCCACAGACTTGCTCCCGACAAAGTTACACTGCTCGGCCATCTCGATAAGGAAATGTTGGCGAATTATTACGCAAACGTCGATATTTTCGTCCACCCAAACCCTCGCGAGCCTTTTGGTATTGCTCCTCTCGAAGCAATGGCTTCCGGCGTGCCGACCGTCGCTCCGAACGCAGGCGGCATTTTGTCGTATGCATCGAACAAAAATGCCTGGCTGGTTGAACCGACCGCCGAAAGCTTCGCCTTGGCAATACGCGAGATAGTAGAAAACGAGGAATCGAGAAATCAAAAGATCGCTCGTGCTTTGGACACGGCCCGTTCAAATACCCGCAAATCGTCGACCGACCGGCTGTTTGCCTCCTACGACAAAATGTATGAAGATTTTCAAAGGCGGAATGAGCTGTTCACGGATGTAGAATCGGCCAAGATTTTCGATTTTACAAAAATCACCTGAATCTGTTTGTGGGTTAATTCCAGCTGCTTAGCCAGTTGTTGTATTCGATAAACGATTATTTAAATGCTTGAACTAGTTTTAGCAAACTTAAAAGTTCGTCCGTTTCGCACCCTGATCAGCGTGGTTGGCGTCGCGCTTGGTGTAATCCTTGTCGTGCTTTTCACTGGCTTGGCTCAAGGGATGACAAACGACATGGCCAAACGGGCAGCAAATTGGAAGGCCGAGATAGTTTTTACCCGTCCCGGCGGGATGGATCTAACTAGTTCCAATGCTGCTGTCAGCACCGCATACGCTGCCCGGCTTATGGAGATCGACGGCATTCGCTCTACCGTTCCTGTCATTCGCTATCTTATGCCCGATACGAAGGGGCGTTGGGGCATACGGCAGCTCGATGGAGTGGAATGGGGGCCGTTTGCCGAGATGAATGGCATGCAAATCGTGGAGGGCCGTGCCGCGGTGGCCAATAACGAAATAATTCTTGATGAACGACAAATGCTGGACGACAAACTGAAGGTTGGTGACACCTACGATCTTTTCGGCTCAAAGCCGTACAAAATTGTCGGCGTTTTTGCACCGCCGTCCGGCTCAAGAATAAAAATGTCGCTAGCGGCTATGCAGGAAGCGTTGGAAACCGATAAATGCACTTACATTTTAGTGAAACTTGACGATGGAGCCGATGTCGATGCCGTCGCGGCTAGAATAAATGAAGTTCTGCCGGGGAACAAGATAAACCTGACCCGCGATCTTGTTATCGATGCTCAGGAACGCATTCCCGCGCTGAATACATTCCTGCGTGTGCTCGTCGGGCTTGGAGCTTTTGTCAGCACTATTTTTGTTCTCCTGTCTATGTACACTACAGTCACCGAACGGCGGAAGGAAATAGGCATTTTGAAATCACTTGGGGCGTCTAAAGGTTTTATTATTCAAGCCATCGAAGGCGAGGCCTTTATGATCGGCTTATTCGGTGTTTTGCTCGGCTTTACCATATCGTTTCTCGCGTCGGTGTTGATCGGGCGTGGATTCGACCTCGCTTTCGAATTCAGCCTCGGTTGGATAGTTACCGCAATTTCCATAGCTATCGGCGGAAGCCTATTCGGAGCGTTGTATCCGGCGTGGAAGGCCTCGTCTATCGATCCGGTCGAAGTAATGGCGAACGAGTAAATCTCAGGCAGAAGCCTGACCGTTAGGAGGGGCTTAAGCCGAAACTCGGAGAAAAAACCCTTCCTAACGGTCAGGCTTCTGCCTTCTTAATTTCATGTTACAGACATCTGTTCACTCATTGAAATCCAGCCTAATTCGTGTTTAATTTTTCTTATGAATGAACAGCTTGTCCTCGATGCTGTCCGAAACGAAAAGGTTTCTTCCCGCCAAGGCATACTCCAAAAACTTTTCGCCGTTTGGTTCGACGCCTTTGTTTATAACCAAATTTGGGAAGATCCTCGAGTCGATTTGCAGGCGTTGGAGTTGGATAGTAATTCCCGCGTTCTCACCATCTCGTCCGGCGGATGCAACGCACTCAATTACCTACTCTCAGAGCCCGACTCCGTCACCGCCGTCGATCTCAATCGACATCACATTTACCTGCTGAATCTAAAGCTCGCGGCGATAAAACATCTGCCGTCTTACCAAGATTTCTTCGCATTTTTTGGTCACGGTAAAGGCAAGTCAACGGGATCGGATTACTTAAAGTTCATCGCACCGAATTTAGACAAAAATACGCGTGATTTCTGGGAATTAAATACTCTCGGTGGCGGCCTTTTGTTTGGCCCGCGAATCAGCTTTTTCAGTAACGCGGGGCTTTACGATCATTCACGGAATGGCTATTTTCTGCAGTTCTTTCATAAATTTTCGCGGCTGTTCGGATTCAAACCGGAAGAGCTTTTGAAAGCCGAAACGCCTGAAGAACAGGAAACGCTTTACTACAAACACCTCGATCCGTTCTTCGACAATTTTCTCGTCAAAACGCTTGGCAAAATGCCGGTTACGATGTTCGGCCTCGGGATTCCGCCGCAGCAGTACGAAGAGCTGAAAAAGGATATGGCCGGCGACAAAACGATTATCGACATCTATCGAGAACGCGTAAAACGCCTCGCCTGTGATTACCCGATCGGCGAAAACTATTTCGCATGGCAGGGCTTCGCAAGAAAATACGACACGGAAAACCGACTCGCCTTGCCGGAATACTTAAAGGAAGAAAACTACGAAAAGCTAAAAGCAAACGCCGACCGTTTAACGAGCAAAGTCGCATCCGCCACCGACGAGATCAAAAACAACCCAAAAGGCACATTCAACCGATTCGTTTTCCTAGACGCCCAGGATTGGATGAACGCCGAAACAATGACCGATCTTTGGTCGGCCATTGCCGAAAAAAGCGAGTCGGGTTCACGAATAATTTTCCGCACCGCAAGTGCCGGTTCTCCGGTTGAAACTAATCTGCCTGAAGAATTGAGAAGCAAATTTGAATACAAAAAAGAACTTTCCGAAGAATTATTCAAACAAGATCGTGCTTCGATCTACGGCGGATTTCACTTGTATATTTGTCAGAACCGGGAGCGATAGCGACTGGGTTCGTTATCCGTTAGCAACTAAACCCCCGGTCGCTACCGCTCTCGGTACTGACAAGAGAAAAACCAGTCGCTATCGCTCCCGGTACTGACCCGATTATGCCTAACGCCTTCGATAACATGGACAGAATGTATCGTTTCCAGCGATATTTCTACGATTTTACCCGAAAATACTACCTGCTCGGACGCGACCGTTTGCTTACAGAAATGCAGGTAAAACCAGGCGAACGCGTTCTCGAAGCCGGATGCGGGACTGGCCGAAACTTGATAATTCTAGCTAAACGCTATCCAGAAACCCATTTCTACGGTCTCGATGCATCCGCTGCTATGCTCGAAACGGCACAGGTGAAAGTTGATGCGGTAGGCGTTCGGAATATCACGCTCAAAACAGCTTTAGCCGACGATTTCACCTTCGATAAAACATTCGATCTAACCCAGCCTTTTGACAAAATTTTCTTCTCCTACTCGATCTCGATGATTCCGGTCTGGCGTGAGTGCATCCAAAATGCCCTGCAAAATCTAAAACCCGGCGGCGAGCTTTTTATTGTCGATTTTTACGACCAGAAAGAATTGCCGAAGCCGTTTCAAACTCTGCTGAAAGGTTGGCTAAAGAAGTTCCACGTTCAGTTCTGGGACGATCTGATGCCGCATCTCGAATCCTTGAACACGGATAACAATCTGACGATAACACCGCTTTTCCGCCGGTATTCCTTCATCGCCCGATTCCGCAAATCTTAATGGAACGCAGCAGCCTTGCCTGCAATGAACCGAAAGACAAACAACTATTTAGCGGGAAACTAGAATGCGGCTGCGTGACGCGTTCGGTAAAAAACCTTGCTTTTCTATCTGACCTGAATTACTCTTGAAAAGACGTTTCACGGATGCAATTTATTCTTAGCGTTGATACAACTCTTCTGGGCTATTTAAATGGGACATCTGAGTTTAGTTAAAAGTTTAGCCCACCTCGAAGAAGAACAAAAACACACCGATGAGATTGTGCTCGAAACCATTGGGCTGGCTTTTACCAGAGGCACGATGACGGAAATAGCAGGAAGTTCGGGAAGAACAAGTTTAGCTCTTTCCCTGCTTTCCAAGCTGACTCAGGATGGGGAAGTATGTGCTGTAGTTGATTCGGCTGATAGTTTCGACCCTTGTTGTGCCGTTTTGGCGAAGGTAGGTCTTGAAAATCTTCTATGGGTGAAATGCGGCGGAGGTATCGAAAAGGCTTTTATGGCCGCTGATTATCTGGTACAGGCCAAAGGCTTTGGTGCCGTTTGGCTAAACCTGAACGGCCTGCCCAAGCAACAGCTGCGGTTAGTGCCGAAGACCTATTGGTACCGGTATCGCAACCGCATAAAGGAAACGCCAACCATAATGCTTGTAACCGCGGAGGAACCGGTTACAGGCTCGGCCTCGCAGCAGTCGTTCCTTATTTCACGAGAAGCGGCGGTGTGGTCGGGCACTGGACGCTTTAAGTTGCTTAAGGGATTTAATCTCAGTCTTCATTCGAAAAAGCAGTTTTACGGAGCACCGTTAATGACAAAGACGGAGGTCGACTACAGCGATGTCTAAATTATACGCCTGCATAATCTCAACAGACGCAAAGAAAGACAAAGCAGTATTGTTGTCCATTGCACAGCAGTTTTCTTACGGTATCGAAATATTGGAAGACGGTGTTTTATTCGACGCAAGCGGGCTGGAAAATCTTGTCGGCGGCCCCGAACAGTTAGCTCAAAAAATACTCGGTCTGCTTGAGGAAAATAATATTTCCGGTAAGGTGCGTATAGCAGACACGGCCGACACCGCAATCCTGCTTGCCCGGGAAGAAAGCCGATACCATCCCGCGAATACACAGGGCGAATTCCAAAATCTACTTCTGCAAAATCTTCCCATAGAAGACGATACACTCAAAATTCTCAACGACTTAGGAATAAAAAAAGTCCGCGATCTGCAAAAAATTTCTGCCGATGATTTGATCAGCCGTTATGGGCGAGGATTTAAAAATGTAATAGACGTTATCGAGCAAAACGGAAGACGCTTGTTGACGCCGAATTTTAAGGAGAAAAGTGTTATCTGGTCGTACGACCTCGATTCTCCTATCGACGATTTTGAACAATTGATCTTCGTCATTAACCACGGCCTGGATATATTGCTCCGTCAGGTTGAGCATTACGGGTTTAGTACGGATCACTTGGACATTTCCTTCAAATTAAGAAACACCGAAAGAAATTATGAGATAAAAGCTTCTTTCCCCACGCTTGCAAAAACATTCTGGTTAAAGCTGGCAAACCTGAGAATTTCTCTCGACCCCCCCGAAGCAGAGATCGTTTCGGTCGGCATCGTGTCCTGGTTTACCCGGCCCCGTCCCGATCAGCGAGGATTGTATGCCGTATCGAGGCCTGACTCTGAAGATCTTTTACTGACGGTCAACAAAATAAAAAAACTGGTCGGAGAGGATAACGTTGGCGTGCCTGTATTGCTCGATCAAAGACTGGCAAAAGCATTTACGCTCAATTCCGACCAGCTTCCGCAAGGCAGCGAAAAAATTGAGATTAGAGCCGAAAATTCGGTTGTTGCTTTTAGCTACTTCAACCCTCCTATTTCTGTTGAGGTCACGATCAAAGACAAACGCCTGCTCTATATTAAAACCCCGCATTTTGATGGCCGTGTCGAAGAATACAGCGGAGTCTGGAAAGCAGATTCACATTGGTGGGACAAATCGTGGCAAATGCAGGAATGGGACGTAGAAGTCGAGAACAATGGTGTTTACCGCTTATACAAGGTCGATAAAACCTGGTTTTTGGCGGGTGAATATGATTAATTTCAGCGTGTGGGACATGGGACAAACTGAAACGGATAAATACGGAAATGTTTTACGAATTGCATACAAGATCGGCTTTTAGTTTTTTATCATCCGGCTCGCAACCGCAGAGGCTGGCGGTCCGGGCGGCGGAACTCGGTCTGGGCGGTGCTGCCCTGATCGACCGGGACACGGTTGCCGGAGCGGTCCGGTTTCATTTTGAAGCTAAAGCCTGTGGCATAAAGCCTATAATCGGCTCCGAAATCACAATGGACGACGGCAATCTGCTGCCGCTGATTCCGATGAACCTGCAAGGCTATCAAAACCTTTCTCGGCTTATTACCACCGTCAAACTCCGCCACAAAAAAGGCGAACATTTCTCTACGCGTGAAGATATAGAAAAGTATTCAAGCGGCCTGCTCTGTTTCACCGGAGGCTCCGACGGATTTGTTCATAACAGCATAAAAAACAGCAAGGGTCAGGAGGCTATTGCCTGGTTGAAATATGTGTTTGAAGATCGACTATACATAGAATTGCAGCGACACCATCTCCGCAATGAAGAAGCAATAAATCAATCGTTATTAGGTTTGTCGCATAAGCTTCGTATTCCATACTTCGCAAGTAACGGAGCCTATTACGCTGACCATCACGACCGTGAGCTTTTCGATGTTTTCACCTGTATAAAAAATCACTGCACAATCTATGAAGCTGGCAAACTGCTCTCCGAAAACAGCGAGCGTTATCTGAAATCGAAGAAACAAATGCTCAAGCTTTTTGAGGATTATCCCGAGGCGGTCGAGATCACACGTGAGATCGCATCTCAGATAAATTTCTCGATGGACGAGCTTTCGTATAATTTTCCAGATTATAACGTGCCTCCGGGCGAGACAATGCATTCTTACTTGAGAGCCAAAGCTGAGAAAGGAGCGATTAAAAGATATCGCAAAAGTCGCAAAAACATCAGATTTTCTATCCAAAATCGGCTTGATAAAGAGCTTGCTGTAATAGAAAAGAAAAGACTCGCCGGCTATTTTCTGATGGTCAGCGATATTTCCGATTATTGCGAAAGCAAACAAATACTTTCACAAGGCCGCGGCTCAGCCGCCAACTCCGTTGTTTGTTACTCGCTTGGAATCACTGCCGTAGAACCGATCGGAAACAAGCTGTTGTTCGAGCGGTTTTTATCTGAAGAGTATGAGCAATATCCTGACATTGATATTGACCTTCCATCAGGCGAGGATCGCGAGCAGGTGATCCAGCATGTTTACAAGAAATACGGCGAACGCGGAGCAGGAATGACAGCCAACGTAATTAGCTATCGCGGCAAGTCTGCTGTACGGGAAGTGGGAAAGACCTTTGGTTTCGGCCGTGATGTGCTCGACCGGATTTCGCGGCTTAATTCTCATTACGAAACATTCAAAGGTGAGGAATTAGACCGTCGTCTTAAGGAAGAAGGATTTGACCCGACGGAGAATATTCGCTTTCAGCATTTTACTAAATTATATAACGCCATCCTGGATTTTCCGCGGCATCTTGGCCAGCATTCGGGAGGGATGGTTGTATCGCTTAATCGTCTGGACGGCATCGTTCCGCTGGAACCAGCGTCAATGAAAAACCGCACTATCATTCAATGGGACAAGGATGACTGCGAAGCATTGAAGATCGTTAAAGTCGATCTGCTCGGTCTTGGTATGATGGCCGTTTTGAGAGATTCGATTACGTTAATAAGCCAGCATTACGGCGAAGACTTAAATCTATATAAAATTCCGACAGATGATGAGAAAGTATTCGAGACTCTTCAAAAAGCCGATACCGTCGGGATGTTTCAGGTAGAAAGCCGAGCACAGATCGCGTTTCTGCCAAAATCCAAACCGCAATGTTTTTATGACATAGTAGTTCAGGTTGCGATTATTCGGCCCGGCCCTATCGTCGGAAAAATGTTAAAACTCTACCTTCGCCGCCGTCAGCATCCCGAAGAAATAGATTATATAGACGAAAGACTAAGACCGACGCTGGAACGCACTCTCGGCGTACCGCTTTTTCAGGAGCAGCTTCTAAAAATAGCCATGGACATTGCCGGATTTACCGGTATGGAAACCGAAGAATTACGCCGTGCAATGGGATTTAAACGCCCTGGAAAAAAACTTGAAAAGATTAGCCAAAATCTACGTGAAGGAATGGAAAAAAAGGGCGTTCCTCGCGCAGTGCAGGAAAATATAGTCAATTGCGTAGTAGCTTTTTCTAATTATGGATTCCCCGAATCTCACGCGTTCAGCTTTGCCCTTTTAGCCTATGCCTCAGCGTATTTCATGGTTCATTATCGTGCCGCTTTTATGACGGCGATGTTTAATAATTATCCGCTCGGATTTTATTCGGCGGCGACTCTGGTAAAAGACGCTCAGCGGCATGGGCTGCATTTCATCGCTCTCGACATAAACAAATCGCAGTACCTTTTTACAATCGAAGAGGTTAATGGCAAAAAACAGGTGAGAGTCGGCCTCAAGTATGTGCGTGGATTGAGAAAAGAGATCGGTGAAATGATAGTAGCCGAGCGTGATCGGGTCAGTACCGGGAGCGATAACGACTGGGTTCTTTATACAAGCGTGGAAGACCTCGTAAGACGCGTTCCTGAAATAAATAAACGCGAGATCAGAGCCTTAAGCCTTGCCGGAGCATTGAATTTCGACAATACGGTCCATCGCCGTGAAGCATTGTGGCAATCGGAACTGGCTATTCAACCGGCAGGCGGCCTGTTTAGAGAAACCAGTAAAGAAACCGCTGATACAACATTCCTGAAAAGAATGGAGGGCCTGCAGCTTGTCGAAACGGATCTGAGAAAAACCGGTATATCCATTGGTGGGCATCCGATGTCATTTCTCAGGGAGAAATTAAACGAAAAAGGTATCTTATCGGCTCAGCAAACTTTAAAGCTGAAAAAAGGACAGGTAGTTTCCGTAGCCGGAGCAGTCATCATCCGCCAGCGTCCGATGACCGCTAAAAAGGTGGTCTTTATCACACTCGAAGACGAGACCGGACACTCCAACTTTGTCGTAATGCCCGACACGTTCGAAAAATTCCGGGCGGTGATTAACCAAAACGATTATTTAGTGATTAAAGGTATTTTCGAGGAAAGAGGCATGATCAAAGCCCTCTATTTCGAGCCGATACATAGCTTCACGGCGGATGTTGTCTCTCATAATTTCCGATAACCTATGCCTAACGATCACGCCATTGCCCTGGTTGACTGCAACAACTTTTTCGCTTCATGCGAACGGGTGGTAAATCCTGCGTTGCAAAACCGACCCATCGTGATTCTTTCTAATAATGATGGCTGTATTATTTCGCGGAGCAATGAGGTCAAGGCTCTCGGAGTACCGATGGCCGCCCCCTTATTCCAGTACCGGGAACTTCTTGAAAAACACAATACGGCGATAATTTCCTGCAATCATGCACTTTACTACGAATTTTCCCATCAGGTTATGCAGGTTCTTAATGAAGACATCGGGGCGAACAAACTTGAGCTTTATTCGATCGACGAAGCTTTTCTCGATGTCGGAACGCCGGACAAACTGCCGATGCTGGGCAAACATATTAAGGATCGTGTATTCGAAAAAACAAAAATTCCGGTATCGGTCGGCATCGCGAAAACGAAGACTCTAGCGAAGCTGGCGAATAATATAGCCAAGAAATCCGCGAAAGCGAACGGAGTTCTCGACCTTTATAATTCGCCTTACACCGATCTTGCACTGCAAAAAACCGCCGTTGGCAATATCTGGGGAATCGGACTGCGTTCCGCCGCCCATTTAAAGGAACATCGCATAAACACTGCCTACGAATTAAAGACGACCGAGCCTGAACAGATAAGAAATTACCTGCACGTTTTCGGTGCCCGCACGGTTTTGGAACTAAACGGAATTAAATGCCTGCCGATGGAAGTTATTGATCGAGACAATAAATCGATCGCGCATACACGCACTTTTGGACGTCCACTCAGCGAATTGCAAGATCTTCGCGAGGCCATCCTTTATTTCACTACCCGCGCATTGGAAAAAATGCGGTGGAATGACCTGACGGCCAGAACAGTTACGGTTTTTCTGCAAACGGACCGGTTCAATCCGGTATCGCAATATTTCTCAGACTCAGCATCTTACAATTCTGTCTACTATTCCGATGTCACGAGCGAAATATACAGATGGGTAACTTCCTGTCTCGAAAAGATCTACAAGCCAGGGCTCAAGTACAAACGCGCGGGTATAACACTAAGTGACCTGGTAACAGAGAAGACCATATCAAATCGTCTTTTCGATCAAAACGATTTCGAGCGAAGGCACAAATTGAGCAAGCTGATAGACGAAGTGAATTTCCGATACGGCCGCGACGCAGTAAGGTTCGCTGCGCTGAAGGAGAAAGGAAGCTGGCAGGGCACTAGTTCGCA
>JACMMN010000282.1 GCA_014379075.1 Pyrinomonadaceae bacterium
GCGACCGGATTGCCGTTTATATCGAGCACCGGAAACATTATCCGCCCTCGAAAACGGTCGAAAACACGGTCTTTTTCTTCGTTTACCGAAACCAGGCCGCTTTGCTCGATAAGCTTTTCGTCAAAGCCTTTTTGTTTGAGATAATTTAGTAAGGAATCCCAGGTGTCGGGCGAAAATCCGATGCGAAATGCTTTCTGAGTCGCTTCCGTGATCCCGCGCGTTACGAGGTATTCGCGAGCGGCTTTTGCTTTCTTATCTTTGGATTGCAGTTCCGCTTCCCAAAAATCAAGCGCGATGCGGTTCAGTTCGATCACCTCGTCGGCGATCTTTTTCTTTTCTTCCTTTTTCTTTTTACTCTGGGCGTACTGCTTATCGTCAACCGGTTCGGGCAGAGGAACGCCCGAAATCTCGGCAAGGCGCTGAATTGCTTCCGGAAAGTTCAAACCTTCCATCTCCATCAAAAACGTATAAGCGTTCCCGCCCTTCCCGCACCCGAAACATTTATAAAAACCCTTCGTCGGACTCACCGAAAACGAAGGCGTCTTTTCCTGATGAAACGGACAGCAGCCCATCCAGTCCTTGCCCTTTTTCTTGAGCGGCGCATACGGCTCGATTATCCGCACCAGATCGGCACGGTTTTTGAGATCGTCGATGAAGTATTGGTCGTAGAGCATTAGCTGGCCTTGTACAGCTTTTCCTTGAGTGCCGCGGACAATCGAAAGCCGGATTGATCGAGTTTCTCAATAAGATTAGAATCTGCTTCGATAATGCCTCTACTTGATGCCTCGACAAGTACGCCCAGCGTTCCGGTTACATCGAGGCCCAATGCCAACGCGATACGACGGCCCTTTTTCTCGTCGATGATTATCTGACAACCGGGATTTTCGGCTGCCAGTGCTATAGAACTTGCCTCGCCCGGATCAAGCATAATCATCAAGGCTTCCTGGCGACCAGAATCGACCGGCTCATGGATGGGTATAAACGAGGGAATAGCGAGTCCGTATTCGTCGCTCACTTCTTTGGTGATCCAGAGTTCGGTAAACAGCTTTTCCAAGACATCAAGCCGTTGGATATTTGTAAAGAGGATGAGGCAGCTGGTGTCTGCGATGACGACTTTCATTTTCTAAGGCGTTTCAGGTCTTCGTCAAGCTCCTCAGGTCCATAGCCGAAGATCGAAACACCGTATTTGCCCAATAATTCCAGGAATGTACGCTTTGAAACGCCCGCAAGTTCGGCGGCCTGGCCGCCCGACAGTGTTCCCAACTCGTATAGTTTTGCCGCGAGCGTCATCTTTATATCGAACTCGCTCAACTGAACGCTGTCTGGTAATTTCAATTCCAATGTAGCTGTCATAGTATGATTTTCCGACTGATGAAAGTCTGTGTCAACAACTAAACGAAAGGTCGCGTCTTTCCTGGTGAAACGGACAGCATCCCTTCCAATTCGAACCCTTTTTCTTCAGCGGGAGCATAGGGTTCGATAATCCGCACATGGTCAGCACGAACTACTTCGGTGAAGTATTGATCTTACAGCACTTACTTCCTTTTCGCTGGAATGTACCAAAACTCAACTTCTGTTAAATAATTCTTTGGTCGGTGAACATAATAGATGCGTAGTCGCTCTTTCGATGTGCATCCTGAGAAAGTAAGTTCGGTAAAAAATCGTCAGCCAATGATTTTCTACCATTCCAAGAGTTTCCCCGAACTATCATTTTTCCATAAGATCCGGGATTACTTCTGATCAAGTCAACGAAATCATCCGGAATGAAGGAGGGGCAGACACCAAGGTCATCGGCTCGACCGAATATGAACGGCTTCGAGTTGTCGCGAGGTAAATCAGTGACTTCGTGGAATTTCGGCAAATCGGCACCCGGGGGTACTCTCCAAAACTGAGCGGATTGGTTTCCTGCTTCAGCATTGACGACAATTCTTAGCCTACTAGTATCAAATTTTCGTAGGTAGGCATTGGCTTTGATAAAAAGCTTGGTCGCGTCAGACCTTTTTCGTGAGGACGGGATTTTTACGTATCCAATATCAGCGGGATGGTTCATCAATTCCGCTAAAAAGCCATCGGTTCGACTTAGCAAATCTCCGCAGGGAATTTCACCAAATTCATCAACCAAAATTGCGTTCGACCGTTCCTGACTGCTCGCACCCACACTAAATGTCAGGAACAGGATCAATATCAAAAAAGTTTTGGTCAGATTCATTTCTTTTTGGTTTCGTAGCCACGGCAATATAAACAAATTCACTGTTTCAATTCAGCTATTGTAGCACCATGTCCGCCTTGGTCCTGCGGGGCGAAGCTGAACTTTTCGATGTGCGGGTGGCCTTTTAGGAAGTGGTGGACGAAATTCTTTAATGCGCCGGTGCCGAAGCCGTGGATTATGCGGACGCGGGGCAGGGAGGCGAGATAGGCTTCGTCGAGGAAGCGGTCGATCTCGTATTCGGCGTCGGCGGTCGTTTGGCCGATGAGGTTAAGCTCGGCGTTCATGTCTTCGGTGTCTAGGCGGAGATTTGCGGATTGGGATTGGCTTTGGAGTTTTTCGAGCTTGCCTTCGGTTGAAGTTTGATCTTCCGCGACGGCGTGCAGATCTTTGATCTTTTCACGCAGGCGCATTCCGCCAACCAGGACTTCGGCGACTTCCGTGTCCATTTTTTCGACGGTGCCGATGTTGCCGAAGGATGTGTAAACTTTGCTGCCGACGACAATCGGCAAGTTATTGGTCTCAAATGTTGAATCTGACACACTCCCTACCGGTCGTGTTTCTGCCTGCCACATTCCGCCAAATTTGGGTTTTGGGTTTTGGACTTTGGACAAAACTGCCCGATTTAATTCGGCTTTGCGAGTGTCGCGTTCTTTTTCGAGTCTGTTGCGGAGCGCTTTGTCCTCTATCGATTTGATAAAGGTTTTCGATTGGCGTTCGAAATCATCGATTGTCTGGGCGAGTTCGGATTGAAATTGTTTCTGGCGTTCCTTTTCCTTTTTAATAGCTTCGATTTCCAGGCCGGCGTATTTCATTGCGACGGCCTCACGTTCATCTTCGAGTGCAATTCGGAGGTCCTCGGCAATTGTCGATTCGGTTTGCAGCTTTCGCAGATAATCCTCAGCTTTTTTGGCGGAAATATCGAGATTGCGGCGCGAATTTTCAATGACATCGGGGAGAATTCCGAACCGATGAGCGATGTCGATTCCCGAAGATGCTCCGGCCATCCCTATTAGGAGACGATACGTCGGCTGCAATGTTTTTTCGTTAAATTCTACTGATGCGTTGATAACATTTTCGTCATTTGCGGCATATATTTTTAACCCGCGATAATGTGTCGAAGCAATTACCTGCGCTCCGCAGTTCCGGCGGAAATAATCTACTATCGCGACGCCGAGCGCGGAGCCTTCTTCCGGATCGGTGCCGGTGCCGACTTCGTCCAGCAGGACCAGCGACGGAGATTGGCAATGCTCCATCATCTCGGCGATGTTAGACATATGAGATGAAAACGTGGAAAGGTTTGCGGCAAGCGATTGATGATCGCCGATGTCCGCTAAGACGGAATGATAGAACGGAATTTTCGCGGATGTTGCCGGAACCGGAAGGCCGGAGATCGCCATCAGCGAAAGCAAGCCGGCGGTTTTCATTACAACGGTTTTACCCCCGGCGTTGGCGCCGGAAATTATCATGACGCCGTTTTCTTTGGTGAGTTTGAACGAGACGGGCACAATTTCCCTCGTGGATGAAGACACACTCCCTACCGGTCGTGTTTCTGCCTTGCTTAACTCGGCGTCTCTGCGTCTCGGCGGTGAAAAATCGCGAAGATTCTCCTCAAGCAGTGGATGCCGTGCATCTATTAGATCCAGTGTTTCTTCGTCTGATATTTGCGGTACGATAGCCTTAAATCTTCGGCCGAATTCAACCTTTGCTATAATAAAATCTAGCTCCGCAACTGCCTCGACTGAGGCTTCTATGGCCGGAAGCTGTTCGCGTAATTCTTCGGTAAGAGCAAATAAGATCCGGGCGATTTCGCGTTCTTCCTTGCCTTTTAGATTTTGAAGTTCGTTGTTGGCTTCGATCGCTTCGAGCGGTTCTATGAAAACGGTGGCACCGGACGAAGAAAATCCGTGTGCGACACCGCCGAC
>JACMMN010000283.1 GCA_014379075.1 Pyrinomonadaceae bacterium
TGCAATTTCAGGGAAGCGTTCGGTGATCAGATCTTCGCCGCGAGACCAGGCGAAAACTTCGTCCTTGCGTTTGATGACCTGCGCCCGGATGCCGTCCCATTTCCATTCCACCTGCCAGTCGGATGACGGACCGAGATCGTCCGGCGAAAAATCCATTTGATGGGCGAGGTGAAAAGGAAAAGGCCGGGCGATCGGCGTTTCGTCAGTACCCATTTCCGGGTCGAGAAGCTGAGTGATAAACTCCGCCGTTGGCTCCCAGTCGCCCATCGCCCGGTGAGTGATAATATCCGAGGGAAGCTCCGAAACCTGCGACAGCGCCCGAACCGCAAGTTGCTGCGACACGCCGACGCGAAAACTGCCGGATATTAGTTTGTTATATACGAGCCGCTGCGAATAATCCATTCGCGACCAGGCATCGAGGACTTCCGCCTTTTGCAGTTCGTCCGCGGCACCGCGCAGCGGCAGCAGTTTTTGTTCTACCAGAATATGCAGCGGCGTTTCGTCGATATCCGTATTATTCGGCAGCAGAAGAGCGATGGTTTCGGCGCTGTCGCCGACCGTATCGCGCGATTCGAGATAAAGCCATTCCGGAATTCCGGCCGCCTCGATCGCCCAAGCCCGCAGCTTTGCCGAGGGCACTATCTGGCGCGGCTTCCTTCCCGACAGGAAGTAAAATGCCCAAGCGGCATCTTCGTTTCCGGCCTGCTCGAAGTAAGACCGAAGCGCCTCGACCTTTTCGTTGGTTTTATTAGTCTGGTCGAGCTCGGTGTATAGTTCGGTAAATAGCTTCATAAGAATTATTTACAGGGCTGATACGATGAAATGGATAAGAAACCGAAGGTCTAAGTCTTATCCTTGTTCAATTTCTTCTCCCTCCGAATGCTCATCCCCGACATATTGCGTTTTCAGCGGCGTCGCGTTAAAGCCCGTTTCATTTAGATACCGAACGACTTCCTCCGAAAAACCGTGTGTCACATAGACAGTCTCGGCTTCAGAGCTTTCGATCGCCCGCAAGAGCTCCGGCCAATCGGCGTGGTCGGATAATACGAATCCGCGATCCACGGCTCGCTGCCGCCTCGCCCCGCGGACCATCATCCAGCCGGAAGCAAATCCGGTCGAATGGCTACCGAATCGTTTCATCCATGTCGAACCGTGGGAACCCGGCGGCGCGACGATCAGCGAACCAACAAAATCCTTTTTATTCTCCACCGAGCCGACGTACTGCGTGTCGGGAAGAGCGATGCCCGTTTCGCGGTAGGCCTGCGTCAGCCGTTCAACCGCGCCGTGCGTGAAGATTTTCCCGATCGAACGGTCGATACCGTTCATCACCCGCTGCGACTTGCCGAGCGAATAAGCAAAAATGACCGACGCCTTCCCTTTCTCTTGATTCTTACGCCACCAGGTATTTATATCTTCAAAAATAAATTCCGTCGGCTGCCAGCGGTAGATCGGCAGCCCAAATGTCGCTTCGGTTATAAAGTGATGGCATTTTACAGGCTCGAACTGCGCGCAGGTCGCGTCCGGCATCAGCTTGTAATCGCCGGAACAAACCCAAACTTCCCCCGCGAATTCGACGCGGACTTGTGCCGAGCCGAGCACATGTCCAGCGGGATAAAACGACACTTTTACACCGTTAATATCACTTATTTCACCGTATTTTTGAGTTGAAATATTGGCTTCGTCACCAAGACGTATGCGCGAAAGCCGCTCGCCTTCAAAAGGAACCAGATAGTATTCGTTGCCGCGATAGGTGTGGTCGGCGTGGGCATGCGTGAGAATGGCTTTCTTTACCGGCTTCCACGGATCGATGTAAAAATCGCCTCGCTTGCAGTACAGCCCGCGGTCGGTAAGCGTGATGAGGCCGCTTTTCTTCATAATTACCAGTTTACAGCATCCACAACCTCAAATCTAAGAAACTGGAAAATGGTGTCTATAAAACAGTTTGCCCGCGAATAAGGCAAATTAGAATAGAAAAGTTTGTCTTTATTCGTTTATCCGCGGGCGAAACTGAATCCCAAGTTAGTTATTTGTTTACACCGCGAAGCGTCAAAAGCAAGTTCTGGTTGCGGTACAAAAATAATCTGCTGTCTTTTATATCGTACCGATTCGTGTTCCGAAGTCCATCCAGAAACTCGCGCTCGACTGTCATTTTGCCGCCTTCCTCGCAAGCGCGCATTGTCGAAATGATCTCGGTTATTGCCAGCTTTTTATTTGCTGACCTATAACTTCCGCCGAAAACATTACAGCCCGAGTTGCCGCCAGCACTTGCCTTCTGCGAATCGAAAACCAAAAAGGCATCCTTTATCGCGGCGAATGTCTTTCGATTGCCTATTGACTCCAGCATCCATTTTTTGCTTTCAAGCACCTCAGCTTCCGGGTTGTCGGGCTGTTCAGGCTCTTGTTTGCCAGGCCCGTTAAATTTTAAGATCAGACGGCCGCGGCGGTCATAAAAGCTCAAAATATTTCCGGTTTGACGATACCTGACCACGTCGTCAAGTGCTTTTGTAAACGTATTTTCAGGAACACTTCCCGCCGGCATTTTGCACATCCGCTTCGTCATCCCAATGTTGGAAAAATCTATCCGGCTCGTGCGAACCGAAACCGCTCCAAACATCCGGTTACAACCCGTATTGCCCGTAAATCTTGTACGCCCAATGTTGATCTCAAAATACGCCGCGGAATTCGCAACTCTTTTTCCGTAAGCCTCGGTTAGTTTCCACTGTGCAGTGCTGAGATAGTCGCCCTGAGCAAACGCTCCGCTACTCGTAAATACCGTGATCATGGCCAGAAGCACCAATGTTTTTATTTTAATATTCCTCATAATCTCCCCTTTTCCGTTCGTTTATTGTATTAAATTATCACAGCCGCCCGGCAAAAATGCCGAAGTCGGCCTTAATTAAAGAACGAAGAATAAAATAATTTCTTGCACCTGGCTTCCTCTACTCTCGGAAGCGTCATCTAAAATTTGAAACCTGGGATGTGGAATCTGTTATAATTCTTCGTGTTTGTCAGGCGAGAAAATTGCAACTTTCTAAGCTCTTTTCAGCATCAGTATTTCGGCAAATTCGCCGCTCTCCCGAAATTGTTTTTGAATGGCCCTTTCGGTCCAAGCGCAAAGACGCGCAATTCGCGGAGGAAAATATGCTTCACAAAATCAGGATCACTCACTTAATATTGGCTTTCGGTCTAATGATATCGATGTCGGCCACGGCCATCGCCGATACGATCCGTTTGAAGGACGGTAGCATAATTAAAGGAAAGATCGTCAGTTTCGGCGGGGGTAAATTCACCGTTTCCATCGGCGATGGATCGCGTTCCCGACAAATGTCATTTTCGTCAGCCGAGATCGATTCCATCCAGTTTGATTCACCGCGAACGACGCCCGAAATCGTCAACGCGGCTAGCCGAACGCCACCAACTACTGCAATAGAAGACGATAACGACGTTATTATGGATGAAGCGCCGCCAAAAACTATTCCGAGAGTGGTAACGACCGATACCACGAAAGTAGACGTTCCGCGCGTGACGGTCAAAGCAAAAACCACGACTTCCGCCGCAAAACCGGTCGAAGTCGGTGTAAAAGTCCTCGCGGATAACACCGCGAACGGCTGGACAAACTCCGGTTGGGTCGTTAAAAAAGGCCAGAAAATCAGGATTACAGGTGACGGCGTGATCTCCATTGGCAGCGGTAAAACCGCGACACCGTCAGGCCTTTCGGATTTGGAAGACGGCGGCAAACTCCTGAAAGGCGTGCCCACCGGAGCGCTGATCGCCGTAATCGGCGACGATAACAACGAATTCATCTACCTCGGCTCATCGCGTGAATTCATCGCCACCCGCGACGGTGCACTGTTCCTAGGTGTTAATGAGGGAAATCTCGGCGACAACTCGGGAGCATTCAATGTCCGCATAGAGATCGATCCGGCGTAGGCTCTGACCGCGAGGGGCTTTCTTCTCGGTCGGCGCTTAAATACTTCCTTAAGGTCAGGCTTCAGCCGACGGGTTTTCCTTGATTAAAACCAACCAATAACGCAAAATTTGTATCTAATTCAGCAGAACTCTGTCTAAGGTACAAATTAATGAAGAATGCCGTTTCGCGGATCTCTCGCTTGCTTTCGTTTCTAATGATCTCGTTATTCGTGGTGTCGCCCGCCGCAATAGCTCAATCGCGCCCGCAAAGGCCTGCGCCGACCAAAGGTGACGGCAAGAAAAACGAGCGTCCCAAGCCCAAAACAGCTGAGGACTTGAAGGCTGAAGAAGCGGAGAAAAAACGGCTCGAAGAAGAGAAAAATGCCGTGATAGAAGAAGGCGTGGTAAAGGTCGACACGAATGTCGTCAACGTCGATGCCGTTGTTTTTAACAAAAAAACCGGACAGATAATCACTGGGCTAAAAAGAGAAAATTTCACCATCTTTGAGAACGGCATTCAGCAGCCTGTCGCAAGTTTTACCACCCCTGAATCGCCGATAACGGTCACTCTTGTACTCGAATACAGCAAGTGGAGCGAACTTTTCGGAAGCGCGAGCGGCGGATATTTCGAACCGGGCGTTTATGAAACGGTACGTCCGGTGGCTCAATTCTTGTCAACTTTTATCAAGCCCCCCGACGATTTTGCTTCAGTGATCGCATTCGACATAAGGCCCACGCCGATCACCGACTTTACCAACGACCCCGCGCGGATCCGGCAGACAATCGATCTGCTCCTGAAAAACAGGCCGGCGTTTCGCGAAAATAATCTGTTCGACGCCATCAAATTCTCGCTTGTCGGTGGCCGCGGGGATTCGGTAGTGCTGGAAAACTCCGAAGCGGAGAAAGCGGACTACGGTGGTATGGTTAGCGTCAAATCTAAACGCCGGGCGATCATACTCGTCGCATCAGGCATCGACACCTTTAGCAAGATCAATTTCGACGACGCCAGGAAAGTCGTTCAGGCAGCGGGCATTCCTATCTATATCATCAGTACCGGAAATCTGTTTTATAAGAAGTACGAGGGCCAGCTCGGTGCAACTGATGGTCTAACGGGCATGCCCGGACGCCTGACATTTCTACAGGCAAAGAACCAGATGAACACGTTCGCGAAAGAATCTGGCGGAATGCATTTCGAAATGACCTTTGAAAGCGAAATCCCCGATTACCTGCGATCTATCAACGGCCTGCTTCGAAGCCAATACAGCCTCGCTTACGATCTTCCGGCGCCGCACGAACCGGGCAAAAAATACAAATTGGAAGTCAAGGTCGACGTCGATGGTGACGGCGTGTCCGACGATAAGCAGTTTGTTGTCCAGCATCGCCCATTCGTAATGACGCCAAAGGAAAAGGAATCGAAGAGTAAGAAATAGGCGCGATTTTATTAAATCGTCGTCAACTGACGCCCGTGAACCCTCGATTATGCTATTCTAATTGTTTGTGTATAGCATATATAGGACCGATCACTAACCATCGACCGCTGTTACGATGAGCAGAAAGATAATAGATAGCTACAAGGAGAAGTTGAAATGCGAGGAAGGCTACGTCGTTAAACACGGCTGCGGCCTTCGCATTGCCTTGTGCTATCCGAATACACATTCCATCGGCATGGCCAATCTCGGCCTGCACACGATGTACGATCTGTTCAACAGTATTCCTGATGTCTCGTGCGAACGTGTTTTCCTTCCTGATACCTCCGAGATGGCCGAATACGAAAAATCGCGTTCGCCGCTGCTGTCGCTCGAGACGCAGACGCCGGTTCGCAATTTCGATGTCGTCGCCTTCTCGATCTCCTTCGAAACGGATTACCTGAACATGGCCCGGATGCTCCAGCTTTCGGGTATTCCGGTTTGGTCGAAGGACCGCAATCATTTTCATCCGCTGGTCGTTATGGGCGGAGCTGCTTCGTTTCTCAACCCTGAGCCGATCGCCGATTTTACCGATATCATCGCCGTCGGCGAAGGCGAAATTCTGGCTTTTCAATTGGTCGATGCGATTGTCGAGAACGAAACGAAGGAAGAGATTCTTTCAGCACTCGCCGGTATCGGACGCGGATTCTATGTGCCGTCGCTTTACGATGTGGTCTACAACGAAGACGGCACCATCTTCGACTATATCCCGAATGAAAAAGGCGTCCCGAGACGAGTCGCGCGCGCGCTTGCATCGGCGAATCCGAAAGAAGGAACATTACGCCGTGCGATGAAACGCGGCGAAACCGAATTGGCCGATTTTCTGATAAATCAGGATATCTTCTGTCCGGCAACTTCCGTCTGGTCGCCCAAAGCCGAAATGGGCGAGCGGTTGCTCGTCGAGATCTCACGCGGATGTTCACAGGGCTGCCGTTTTTGCTGGGCTGGTTACAATTATTACCCGCCGCGTGTAGTTCCGGCCAAGGATATACTTGCGAAAGCAAGAGAATGGCGTGGTAAAACGAACAAGATCGGACTCGTTTCGACTGCCGTTTGCGATCATCCGGAAATTTCGGAGATTCTTCGCGAACTGCGGGCGATGGAATACCGAATTTCGGTTTCGTCGCTGAGGCTCGATCAAATCTCCGAAGAATTGCTGGATGCGTTGGTTGAATCGAAGGATCAGCAGATCGCCGTCGCGCCCGAAACCGGTTCAGACCGCTTGCGCCGCGTTATCAATAAGAACCTGACAAACGACGAGATCGTCGATATCTGCGGTGCGGTTTTTGACCGCGGAATGTTGACCGTCAAGCTTTATTTGATGGTTGGGCTGCCGACCGAAACACAGGAAGACCTCGACGAAATGTTCGTGCTGGTTGAAAGAATAAAGGATCGAATGCTCGAAGCCGGCAAAAAATTCGGACGTGCCGGCAAGATAATCCCGTCGCTCAACGGATTTGTGCCGAAGCCGAACACGCCGCTTCAATGGGACGCGATCTGCAGCGAAAAGGAACTAAAACGACGTATAAAATATGTCAGTAAAGGTCTTTCTAGAATCCCGAATGTCGAGGTGCGGTTCATGTCTTCGAGAATCGCTCACGAACAGGCTCTTTTCTCATCAGGCGACAGGACAATTTCAAAAGTGATCGAAGCAGCCGCACGTTATGGCGGAGACCTTGATCGGGCAATACGCGAAACCGGCATCGACCCGCTGTTTCACACTTCACGTAATCGCAGTTACGACGAATTTCTTCCGTGGTCGATTGTCGACTCGGGCCTCTCTTTCGAATTTCTCAAAACCGAACACCAAAAAGCACAGGAAGCTCTTTCCAGCCTCCCGTGCCCTGCAGTCGAAAAATGTACTACATGCGGCGTGTGTCCTTCGACGTGGCTCGCCGACGCATCGCCAGGCCTGATCCAGATTCAGCCCGCCAAAGTCCGCGAGGCTCTTGCGCTCGCCGCGGTATAGATCTCAGCCTTTCAGCAAATATCCTACTGGTTTCGCTACATAGTCAAAATTATAGGTGTATTTATATATGCCGAATGGCAGTATGTTGACCTGTTTCGTGTAGGCCACATGAGCGGTTATGACTCCAGCTCCTTCGGCTTTGATTTCCACAAGGGCATCGGCAGGGACATTATAGTCCGTTGCGGCACGCCGAACGGAACCGGTAACAATGTCCATCGGCTTCATATGGCCGGCGGCCGCCAATCCTTTAACGACCGCTGTATCCATTTCCTGTTTGAAACTGGCGCCGTCGTAAGCCACTGGAATATAGTTAATGGCGGCATTTCCAACGACAAATAGCACCAGAGCTGCCATAAGGAACTTTACTCCGGCACTGCCGCTTTGCGAATTGCGAACGTTTTGTAAATTATTCATGTGTTCAATTCCTCAATTTAATTAACTTTTGAGCAATTTTAGCTGCGAATGACGCTGTTGAAAGAAGCCAGTATGGCCGATAGCGGGATCTCGCCGTGCGGTACGATAACCGGTTTGCCAATTCCCTTCAAAAGAATCCATTGAAGCGAATCATCGACTATTTTTTTATCGTATTTAAGGGCCTCGAAAACCAATTCAGGATCCAGATGGTCGATCGGCGGAAGTTTACCCGCACGATGCACAACATCGTTCAACAAGTTTACATCTTTACTTTCCAAAAGTCCAATATTTTTTGAAAGCTCGGCTGCGAACCTGATACCATAGCCTACCGCCTCACCATGCCTTAGATACCGGTAGTTTGTAGTTTTTTCAAGGGCGTGGGCAAGCGTATGACCAAAATTGAGTATCTTGCGCGATCTCGCGCCCGTATTTTCAGCCGATTCTCTTTCATCGTCCCGGACAATTTCGGCCTTAAACGAAACCTGAGCCGCAACGAAACGCACAATTTCCCCCTGAAAAATATTGTCCGCATGTCGGGCACGAAAACTCCTGAGCGGGTATTTTTCCAGAAACGATTCCGTCTGTAGCAGTAGCGGTTCGCCCGAAATTGCTCCCTGTTTTACGGCTTCGCAAAATCCGGCGGTGATCTCGCGCTGCGGAAGCGTCCGCAGCGTATCGACATCGATCAAAACGCCCGACGGCTGATAAAAGGTGCCGATCAAATTCTTTCCGAAAGCGGAATTCACCGCCGTCTTGCCGCCGACGGACGAATCGATCATTGCGAGCAGGGTTGTCGGAATTTGTAATAGTGGCAGCCCTCGCAAATAGACGGAGGCAGCGAATCCGGCGAGATCCCCGACAACGCCGCCGCCCAAAGCGATTATCGCATCCGTTCGCGTAATGTTATTCTCAGCAAGAAAATTCAGGGCCGATTGAAGCGTGCGAAAGTCCTTGTACCTTTCACCATCGCCGATCAGGAAAACAACAGGGGAAAAACCTGCGTCAAATAAAGATTTTTGAACGAATTTCCCGTAAATCGAAAAAACCTTTTTATTTGAAACGATGGCAGCTTTCCCGGACGAATTAGTCAAGCAATTCCTCGCCCAAGTTCCGCAATTATCGACAATCCCGCCGCCGATATTTATGTCGTATCCGGAGGATTGGTGGTTGAATGATATTGAAACCTTTTTAATAATTTCTAACTCAAAGAAGCGTGGGCAGAGCGGATCGGATAACCTCGGCCAGCCTGTGGGCCTGTGATTCTATCGCATCCTGATTTTCACCTTCGATCATAACCCGCGCAAGATTTTCTGTTCCCGAATACCGCAACAAAAGTCGCCCTTTCCCATCCAGTTCCGATTCGATCACTCGGGTTGCGGCCTCGATTTCCCGAACCTCAGCGAAAGGTCGCTTCTCACTCACCTTAACATTTACGAGTACTTGCGGGTAACGCACAAATCCCGCGGCCATCTCCGAGAAAGCCAAGCCTCGCTCCCGGATCGCTTTAAGCAGAAACAAAGTCGTCATCAATCCATCACCGACCAGGCTTTTTTCCGGAATGATAATATGGCCTGATTGCTCACCGCCGATCTCCGAACCCGTTTTCAGCAATTCTTCCAGCACGTATTTATCGCCGACGGCAGCCCGGACAAGCTTTAAATCTATTGACGCAAGCGCCAGCTCAAGCCCGATGTTGCTCATTACCGTTGCAACGACCGTTCTATTCACCAGCTTATTGTGACGCTGAAGATATTGCGCCATTATCCACAGCGTCGCGTCCCCATCGACAATGTTTCCTTTCTCGTTGACAAACAATGCGCGGTCAGCATCGCCGTCAAAGGCCACGCCGAAATCTGCATTTTCTTCGAGAACTTTAGATTGCAGGTGCTCTAAATGGAGCGACCCGCAATCGCGATTGATATTCCGGCCGTCAGGGCTGCAATGAATAACAGTCAGGTCCGCACCGAGATTTCCAAACAGCTTGGGAGCGAGATGGGATGCCGCCCCGTTGGCGCAATCGGCGACAATTTTAAGCCCGTTTAGCGAGAGATCCCGAAATCCGGTTGTAAGAGAATCAAGGTAAGCATTTTCAAACTCTTCCCTTCGCGAAGAATTTATGTTCGTTGCGGCCGGTTCGCCTTCTTCCCTTTTCTCGAAAATGTCCTTTTCTATCGCCCGTTCGGTGGCGTCGCCGATCTTTTTGCCGTCCGGCGAAAAGATCTTTATTCCATTGTCCTGAAATGGGTTATGCGAAGCGCTGATGACGATTCCAGCATCGAATTCGAAATGCTTTGTCAGGAACGCGACGCCGGGTGTTGTGATTACACCGGCCGATTCGCATTCGGCTTTACCTTTAACCGCTCCGGCATGGAAGGCGTTCTCGATCCGGCTCCCGGATTCGCGTGTGTCCATTCCGATCACAAAACGCGGCTGCCGTCCCAGCCTTTCGCGAAATTGTCCCGCAAGTGAGGCCCCGATCGTACTTACCGTATCCGAGTCGAGTGGAAACGATTCTGCAAGGCCGCGAATACCGTCGGTTCCGAAGAGTTTTTTCATACAAATTGCTACCACGCCCGAGCTTCTGATCGGGAAAAATCAAGTTATACAGTAAAATCGGGCGTATACAAAATGCAATCGATCCATAATATTTTCTTATATATAGCATAAGTTAAGTGATTTTATTTGACAACCTTTCAATAAATGAGCGAATCTTTATAGACGAAGGCATTTATTGCGGTGCCGCCCGATCACCTTGTATTTTCTCACCACCGAATCTGATTATGAAAAGAATTTTTAGTTTTGCTCTCATCATTTTTGTCCTTGGCGCCCTAACGTCTTATGCACAGGCCAAGTTGATCGAACCGGCACCCACTCCCGCGAAGGTAATAATGACGAATTCGATGCCGCCCATAAAGCCACCGTCAACACCCTTCCCTGCCCCGTCCCAGACTCCGATCATCGTCGGAGGCCCAAACAATTCCGTGCGGACAACCAGGGTAGTTGAGACGCCGGATGGGACAGCCGCGTCTGTAGACACGATTCCGGTGAACCGTACGATGAGTTTCGGACAAATGAAAGGCAGGATCGCCGAGGCGAAACGACAGATGATGGGCAGGCCTATAGCAATAGTGGCTACCGAAGGCGTGGTAAAAGGTGAATCCGTTCGCGTGGCGTTTTTTGACTGGAAGATGAATCAGATCGACTATGCCGTAATGAGCAAAGAAGATTTTCTGGCGAAAGACGGCGAAAGGCGTACGTTTTCCCAAAGCGGCAAACCGCTGACCGTCCGGACGATTCGGGCAAACGGGGTGAACACCCCTATTTCGCTCATCGGCGATGACGGCGACGTTAAACTGCCGCTTCTTGTGCAGTATCCGGTCGTACGCGAAGGCAAGTACATCGAAACCGCATATTACATGTCCACGCATCCGGGCCTCGTAACACCTGAAGTCGTCAACGCCGGCAAATATTATGTCCGGAACGTGATCGAGATAGCCCGCGGCAAACTCCGGGAAAAAGGCATATTCATACAGCCGAAGGTTGCGGATATCGCCGAACGCCTGGCGGCGGTCGAGCACGTCGATCATCAACGGTTCCGCACCGAATATCACCCGAATATTTATAATGACGTTTACACACTGTTTGCCCTGAACGAAGGCCAGACCTACCGCTATTCTGTAAGTTCCGCGGGAGCGGGCGGAATGGTCCAGATGATCCCGTCGACATACAGAATGGTCAGGAGCCAGTACCCTAACGTGCCATTGATGCCCGATTTTGTCGAAGGAATGCGTAACCACGTCAACGCGTCGCAGGCCATGCTGCTTTACATGCAGTCGACATGGAACGATTTGATCTCGCGTCCGGCGGTTTCCAACGCTCTTCTTACGAATATCGCGACGCAGGAGCAATTGATGGCGGCCGGATATAATTCAAATCCAGCAAGGCTATCGGGCTACATCAACCGCGGGGGTGGAAACTGGACTAATCTTATTCCAAGAGAAACGAAAATATACCTGCAGATCTACGATTCGATCGAACGATTTGTACCAATGACGCCGAGAACGAAATAAATGTCGTGCGGGTCATAACCACCTGCGGCAGCGGTAATAAGAACTTTTCCCGAATATATGTATGGGGTCCGACTCTGGCTTTTCGTCTGAAATCGTACCACTCGCTTACGAAGGCGGTTACCGACACTACATATACGGCCTGATTTCATCAACCGATCTGTCATACGAGACACCAAGTTTCGAAACCTCGGCCTCGATCTCAGAAAATGTTTTCAAAACCAGCGACTCACCCGTAAAAAAAGGATCGTTCGAGACCTCGACGATCAAAAACGGCCGCGGTTCGAACTCGTGCATTTCGTCCTCATTCCCGAACTCAATCCTTGCGAGATTCAATCCCCAAAGACTTCCCAAATAAACATCAAACTCATAATTCTTCCCGCCAAATTCGTGAAAATACCGGTTCTTGCGAATCTCAGTGCCTTCGAATATCCGAAACTGCGCGTATTCTTCGTCATTTAAAAATATCTCGGCAATTTTCAGAACTGCCAGGCCGTTTTCGGATGCCGCGAATCTTTGCTGCAAAACGCGCGTCCATGCACGCGTGTCGGGATTGCGGATCGAACGCAGACGCATCCGCGTGTCGGCAATATAGTTGTCGAACAACTGAATGTGGCTGCTCGCCCGCGTCAATGGCTCCGGCATGCCCTGGATAAGGAATGACCGCAGGAATTCAGTTTTGTAGGTTTTGTCCATTTTCGTTCAATTGATTATACTTTGGAATTCAGTTTGGCGTTCCACATTTAGCGGCTTCCTTGTTATCAAAGAAACAAGTAAAGCTAGAACTCCAA
>JACMMN010000284.1 GCA_014379075.1 Pyrinomonadaceae bacterium
GTTTTGCTGAAAAATAAACTGGGGAGTTATTTTTCAGATGTTGAGTGAAACGGCTGAGATTTATAGAAAGTATTTTATTGCAAAAACTGAATTGTTAATCTACGGAGTTTGAATTCAGTAACATTATATGTCGTCTGTTAAAGAAAAAGTTAATAAAGCCGGTGGTCCGCTTTGAACGCGGGCAATCGGTTTTTTTATTAATTAAAAAAAGTCGGGCTTGATAACTAAGCTACATCTGCTGTGATTGTTTTAAGAGCCACGCTTATTGGTTCGGATAATTCGCCATAAGTTATCGCCGCCTTTGCTCGGAAATAGGTTTTCAGTTTCGACCGGCATTTTCGATTGGATTTGAACTCGTCGGGAAATTGCCCGTAAACGAATGCTCGTCGTTGGTCGATAGATCGAATTTGTTAACAATATTAATAGGAGGATAAGAACAATGAACGTTCAATTGCAGATTAACAATAGCACAAGCTCTGGAGCGCGATTCGTCTCGTGGGCTCCGTCGCCGTGCCGGATTCGCGTGACCAATCCGTCAGGTGCCACCGGGCTCACAGTCAGCATAAAAATCACCGCGAAAACTGTAGCCGGCGGCGGCGCGGTCGTGTTCCGCCAGGGCACGACGGGAGCGTTCTCCAACAGTCTGACACTGACGGTTCCGATTTTTGGTATATCCGTTCCGTTTTTCATTGCCGGTAAGTTCGGGAGCCCCAGCGTCAACAACCAAGACGTAACAATCGAAGCTCATAGGGGAACGACGCTGGTCGGTTCTGTCAGGATAATGGTGCGCGTCCGAAAGAATGCCAATACCCTAACTCCGGGAGAACGCAGCCGTTTTGTGTCGGCAATGGCGCAGCTCAACAACCAGGGGGCTGGTCCCTTCGCTGACTTTCGCGACATGCATACCAATGTGAGTGCGCCGCAAGCCCACGGACCTCCGGCGTTTCTGCCCTGGCACCGCGCTTATCTGCTCGATCTGGAGCGCGAGCTTCAAGCGATTGACCCAAGCGTCTCATTGCCCTACTGGCGTTTCGACCAGCCCGCTCCAAACATTTTCACACTGGATTACTTAGGTGTCTCCAACTCAATCGGCACGGTTCAATTCAGCCCAACCAATCCGTTGCAGTTTTGGAAAACCGACAACATCCTGGGAATTACTCGCCGACCGTTCTTCAACACTGCCGCCGCACCGCCCGGTCTCCGCACCGAGGCGCAGACGCTGGCTCTTGGCAATCTGTATCAGTCGTTCCGAAGCTTGGAAGGAAACCCGCATGGATCAGCGCACGGTAGCTTCGGCGGTTTAATATCCAGCATAAATACCGCGGCGCGAGATCCATTGTTCTTTCTGCTTCATTGTAACGTTGACCGGCTTTGGGCGAAGTGGCAACGGCAACTCGGTCGATTCGACCCCGCTCAAGCCGCCTCTTACGACAGTAATCCTGGAAATCCGATTGGTCACAACCTGCCCGACACGATGTGGCCATGGAATGGAATAACCGGAGGCACACGTCCGCCGACGGCGCCCGGCGGCGCGATGGCTGCATCGCTATGTGTCAGCGCGCCAGGTCCGCAACCGCGGGTGCGGGATGCTTTGGATTATCAAGGCTTTGTCAACTCCCTTTCTCGTATGGGATTCGACTATGACGATGTGCGATTTGTCTGATATGATTTGCACAAGGAGAGTAAAATTATGACCAAGAAACCTAAATCTGAAAAAAAATCGGAGTCGGCGCAAAAGCCGAAGAGCGGGTCGAAGAAGTCCGCTCGAGCTTCAATGTCTGTTGCCACGAGTGCGCGAAAATCCATTAAGGAGCGGGTCGCGGCATTAGCCGAAGTCCCTTTAGCCGTGTGTGAAAACGACAAAGACTTGCAGGCGGTGCTAAAGGTTCTTCGTGATGAAAGCGAGCCTTCGGAGGTGCGGCTGGCGGCACTGCAAACGCTCCAGGCGGCAAGCTTTAGTGTCGTCTCATTTGAGTCATGTCGCGGCGACTACATGGCGGCTTTACGCGCGGTCGCGGAGGATAAAGACTTGGAGCTTCGTCAGCGAGTTCTCGGTATTCTCGCGCGCGAGAATGATGGTTTTGTACAGAAGAAATTGCTCGAAGGATTGGAGAATCCTGAAAAAGCATTGGTTTCACCTGAGAAGGCACTGCAACTGCTTAGTTATGATGCTCACGCCGAGGCTTATACGGCAGCGCGTAAAATCATCAGCGATCCGCCGAACTCCTCCGCCAGGCGAGAGGCGTTGCGACTGCTCTCGGCAGATGCCGCTTCTGCGCCGGTGTTTGAAAAGATTTTGCGCGATAAAGGCGAATCTTATGAGATTCGACAGATTTCGGCTTCCGCGTTACATTCGGTCGAGCCGGACAAACTGCAGGAAAACGTGAGGGAAATTCTGCTCGACACTTCGGAGCAGGAGGAAATTCAAGCTATGAGCCTGACCGCGCTCACACAGTTTGGCGATGTTCAAGCAGTTTCCGATGATAA
>JACMMN010000285.1 GCA_014379075.1 Pyrinomonadaceae bacterium
CAGAAGCGTTCAGCCGGACGCAGTCGTTACGGCCTCGATCAATGGCGAAGCAACCCCGTCGATCGCCCGCAGGATCGCGTTCGAAACTTTGACGGAAAAAGGTGATGTGGACGTGATCTTCGCCATGGACGACGAAACAGCTCAGGGTGCCTATCAGGGCTATCTCGACGCCGGATTCGGCTCCGACACGGTAACGATCGCCGGTTTTGGCCTCTCGGGCGAGCATGAAAAAGACTGGATGATGCGGCGTGAAGCTTTGAAAGTGAGCGCGGCGATGTTTCCCGAGTATGTGGGACTTCGCTGCATGGACGCCTTAATTCGATTATTCGACGGGCAGGATGTTCCCGTCCGGGACATTACGCCGACCGTCGCGATGACAGCCGAAATCCTGGAAAAATATTATCCGAAGAAAGACGGCGTATGGACGCCCGATTTCGCAGCCATCGCCAGCCTCACGGTCACAAGCGATTGCACAAAAGTATAAGGGGAACTGTTAAACGTAAATTTTGGAGGATCCATGAAATTTCAAGCAATAAAACAAATCAAACGAGCGAGTTCTCTCTTAACCATCGCTTTTCTGTTCGCAGTGACGGCATTCGGCCAATCGAATACCGGCTCCATCACCGGCATCGTATCCGACCCGAACGGCGCGGCCGTTCCTAACGCGACCGTGACTGTCACGAATCAGGGAACAAATGAATCCCGAACCGTGCAGGCCGACGGCGAGGGCCGCTATGAAGTGCCGTCGCTCTCGACGGGCGTTTACACGATCTCAGCCGCGTCGGGCGGTTTCCAGACGGCAACTGTAAAAGACCTCCGGCTTGCCGTCGGCGAAATTGCCCGTGCGGATGTCGCTATGGGAGTTAGCGGCGTCGATGCTGTAGTTACCGTTGCCGATCAAACGAGGACCGATACGGAAACGTCGACGATCGGCGATACGATCGATATCGAACGTATTTCCGATAACCCGGTAAACGGCCGCGATTTTACACAGCTTCTGGCAACTATTCCCGGTTCCGTACAAACGACCAATCAATTCCAGACATCGATAAACGGAATACCGTCTACGTTTGGCGGCACCAGCGTTCTGGTTGATGGCGTTGACGCTAGCCGCGTCGATGTCAACGGAACGTCCAATGTCCTCGGCCGGATCGAATCACGCGTGAACCGCGTCAGCCTGGACAGTATTCAGGAAATTCAGGTCGTCGAGCAGAATTATTCCGCCCAGTACGGACAAGCTCTCGGAGCCGTTATCAACCCGATCACCAAATCGGGAACCAACACTTTTCACGGCAGCGTATTCGATTACTTTAGAAACGAGGCGCTGGACTCTCCCGACGCACTTGCCGGACTCCAGCGCTTCCGTCTGAATCAATTTGGCGGCAACGTCAGCGGCCCGATCTCAAAAGACAACGTCTTTTTCTTTGCTAACTACGAAGGTGTTCGCCAAACGCGTGGGCAGACTTTTAATAATCTGGTCTTCACGCAATCTTTTCGCAACGGCGTGGCAACTCCGCTTGTACCTCTCGTCGCGACGATTCCATTGCCGCAAAGGCCGTCCTTCCTTTCCGATGGCAGTGTTGACCCCAATCTTGGCGAATACTCCGCTCAGCGGATCGCCGAGCTTCGCGAGGATACAGGTTCAGTGAAAATCGACTGGCTGCAGAACGAAAACAGTCAGTTTTCGGTTCGATACAATCTTAATGATTCGGACACGGACACGCCATATGGCGTCGGATCGGATCAATTCGCAAACGGGAAGCTTCGCACGCAGCTTTTTAAGGCTTCGCACAATTACATTTTCAATCCGACGACCACGAACGAATTCGGGTTCGGCATCAATCATAATTATACGGACGTCGGAGCCGGTTCATCCGAATTTCCAAGGATCGACCTGAACTTCGTCAATTTCCGGATCGCCGCACCAGGGCCTGCGCAGTTTAGTCAGGAGCGGACCGGCGTCGTTTATCAATTCCTCGATACTTTGACAATGATTCGCGGCGACCATTCTATAAAGGCCGGCGTCGATATACGCCTTAATCGCCGCTCTGCACTTGCGAGACCGCAAGACACGCTGACGTTTTTCGGCTTGGCGGGCGGAGTGAACTCATTCACGTTTCAATCGAATGAGCCGTTTGTGATCGGTCGCGGCGGCCATCCGGAACTTAACTACGCGAACGAGAATTTTTCATTCTTTGTAAACGACGACTGGAAAGCCCATCCACGGCTTACGCTCAACCTTGGCCTTCGATATGAGGTCAGCACGGTTAGCCGCGAAAAGGACGGCCTGCTGCAAAATTTCGATATTGATACGCTTTCGTATACGGCTCCGGGCGAAAAGATCCACAATGTGGACAAGAACAATTTCGGGCCGCGTGTCGGCTTTGCGTTCGACGTCTTTGGAACGCAGAAGACGGTGCTTCGCGGCGGCTACGGAATATTCTACAACCGCGAACTGCCGGCCAGCTTTGGCTCCCCGGCGGCAAATTCGTTCCCTCAGACGCAGACCGATCTGTTCGATTATTTATTCTGTGCAGCACCGCCGCCCACCTTCTCATACCCGGTTGATCCGCGTGTATTTGCCTGCGGTCAGGCCGCGGCATACGCGATCGAGAGAGATATCGACACGGCAATGGCACAGCATTGGTCGCTGAATGTACAGCAGGATCTGGGCATCGGAACGCTTTCGGTCGGTTACGTCGGCAACCACGTTACGCATTTGCTGACCGACGGCGTGATCAGCCCGCGAAATATAAATCGTGCCGCTCCGGTGTCGGGTGCTCGTCCTTTGAGCGAAGCGTTCGGCGATATATTTGTCGTCGGCGGCTATCCGCAATCCAATTACAATGCATTGCAGGTGAACTTCAAACGAAACACATCGAACGGCTTGCGGTTTAATACGAATTACACGTGGTCGCATACAATTGATGATGCTGTCGGTTTTTTCAAAGACTATCAAGATCCGAACAATCTGCGTGCTGAGCGGGCGAGTTCCGATCAGGACGTACGTCACAACTTTTCATTCGATGCAGGCTACGATCTCACGTTTCGCGAGTGGTTTGGCGACGGCCCTACTTGGCTGATCGATGGCTGGCAGGTAAACACGATAACGCAGATCCGCAGCGGGCTGCCCGTTAACGTGACCACTACCGGCGGAATATTCGGCGGGTTCGCACTAAGGCCGGACGTGGTTCCGGGGATTGACCCATATTGCTCAAACTACAGCGTTCCTGAGTGCCAATTCAATGCGGCGGCTTTTGACGCTACGCCCGCAGGGCCTTTCGGAAATGCGGGACGCAATCTGCTGCGCGGCCCGAATTTTGCGCAGGTTGACGCGTCATTGTTCAAGAACACGCGGTTGTCCGAAAGAGCGTCGCTGCAATTGAGGCTTGAAGTGTTCAATCTGTTTAACTTTGCAAATTATGCCGACCCGTCCGGCGGACTTTCCTGCAGCGGTTCCGTAGGCAACTGTGCGTCATTCGGACAAAGCTTCTCAACGGTCGGGAATCTTAACGGCGGATTGCTTGGTTTCGGCGGCCCTCGGCAGATACAGTTGTCGGCCAGGTTTAATTTCTAGGCTGGTTTTTAAGTACGAACAAGGGGGAATAGGCGTTGAGGGAAAGAATGAACAAAGCAAATAATTTCACGCTCGTTATTTTTGTGATGGGATTAATTCTTTCCCTCGACGCTTTTGGACAGGGAAAGCTGCCGGAAAGCACGATAAAGACGATCTATATCACGCCGCTGTCGCATTATGATTTCGGGTTTGTCGAGGCGCCGGATGCCGTTCGGGAAAGAGCGGCTCGGCATATTGACGAGGTTATTAGAGTCGCCGAGGGAAATCCTGAATTCCGCTGGACGATCGAAAGCGTCTGGCAGGTAAACGAATGGCTCAAACTGCAGAAAAAGCCGACTTCCGTTCTGCCGAAGGACAAGGAAAAGATCGCCCGGCTGATGAATTTGATAAAATCCGGACGCATCAATCTTTCAACCGCCTGGGGCTCGATGCACACCGATTTTATGGGCGGCGAGGAGCTTAACCGACTCGCGTATGACTACACGACTCTGCACCGGTCGTATGGCGTCGAATCGCAGTTGGCGATGATGGATGATGTTCCTGGACACCCGACCTCGATCCCGTCGGTTCTGGCGGGAAGCGGAACGAAATATCTTGTTACGGGAGCTAATCTTTTTATCGGAGTTTCGACGACGCTGGCACCGGGAAAAGTTCCTTTCTATTGGGAATCGCCGGACGGAAGCCGTGTTTTGACGTGGATCAGCCAGGGCAAACGCGGCGGTTATGTTGAGGGTTTGACCGATTTTTATCTCGATCCATATTCGCTCGACCCGTACACCGACAAAACGCCGTTCGATATGTTCAACCCGGAGCTTGCCGGGAAGAAAAAGGACATTGAGATAATGGAGATCGGCGTTACGGAACTGCTCAACCGCTACAACTCGGCGGGTTATAAATTCGACGCCGTGATGGCAATGTATGCCCATGATTTTATCGAGCCGACCGATGTCCTCAATCTCGCCCGTGCAGTCAAACTCTGGAACGGCAAGCACGATAAGGTAAAGCTAAAGATCGCCACGCCGACCGATTTTCTCAAATACATCGAAACGAAATACGCGAAGGAAATACCGACATTTCGCGGCGAATGGTCGGGTTTGTGGTCCGAATCGAAAACGCAGTCGCCAAAGATAAGCGCGC
>JACMMN010000286.1 GCA_014379075.1 Pyrinomonadaceae bacterium
GCGACACCCAAACTGCCCGAACTTCCAAAGGAAAATCGAGCAAAATTGTTGATGCAGTCGCCAAACCGGCTTTACTTCTATTGGTCGGTCGGCAAAAATCCGTTCCACATTCTAAATCGCGCGATCGGTGAAACCGGCAGCTACACGCTCGTCTTAAAACTCGTCAATCTGAAGACCGATACGGAAGAGATACATGCGATCGACGCCGGCGGCTCGTGGTGGTTTGACGTCGAGGCCGACTCGGAATACAAGGCGGAGATCGGATTTTATGCGACCAACCGGCCCTACGTCCGGATAATGTATTCGAACACGATAGCCACGCCCCGCAAAACACCGTCGCCGCGTTCGGCCGATTCGGCACAATGGACCGTGACCGCCGACAAATTCGCCCGCGTTCTGGACGTAGCCGGATTTTCCCGCGACGCCTTTGACGTGGCCCTTGCCGGCGACGACCAGCAGGCGGCGGAACTCGCGACCATGTCGGCTTTCTCGCAGTTTATCGGCAAACCGCATTCCGATTTTGCGGCGTTCAACATCGAAGAGATCCGCTTCGCCCTGCTTGCGCTCGCATCCGGAGCCTCGCTCGAGAGCCTGCGCGGCCGCATCAGCGCCAGCCTCTACGCCGTTCTCGAAGCGAACATGGCTAACCTGACCGGCGAAGACGCTCTCGCCGCCCTAAAGGCACAGTTCGATTTCGAAGCCGACGACATCGAGGAAGAAGAATTAGGCTCCGCCGTTTACGGCTCAAGCCTGGTCAACTTCCCCCGACGCCTAAAACGCAACCGCAGCCTGTCCGAAATGGCACCATTCAGCTCGTTCAGCCTGTCGGCCCCCGCAGAAGAAAAATAAGACACGTCCCCGACTGAACCGCAAGCATCCCTGCTTGCGTTTGCGTTTGGAGTTCCAACTTTAGTTGGCCCAGGGTCGGTGTCACGGATCCCGCGGCCGCTGAGGGTTGTCGAGGCCGGGTTCGATGACGGCGTTTGGGAGACTGAGGGAAATTCCGGTCTCGGCGTCCCATATCGATACATCCAGCCACGTAGTCTTACTAAAGCGGATCCGTCCGGGGGAATTAAGCACCGTACCGGGTTTCTCGGATCTCGGCATAAACTGCGGCATGGGCAGGTGAAAGAGGGCTGGCCCCCGGTGCGACCCGACACGTACATACAATGGCCTATTGACCGGGAATTTGCCCGTCATGATATACGATGCGGTGCCGGGCCTTGCCTCGTTCAACTGAAATCTCGGCTCATACGGGCCGTAATCGCCGAGGTACGCTTCGAAAATGATCTTCTGAAGCCGGAGCCCATCGCTGTTAGACACGTAAATAGTGTAACGGTAAAGCCCATGGTTATCGCCGGCGCCGAACTGTGACGTAAAAATGTGTGCCGCCATGCCGAGATGGAGGCCTTTTACTTCACCATGGCCGACTTCCGCGTTGAAATACTCGGGCGGTATCGTTCCGTCAGGGACGCCCGCATACCTTGGCTTCTCCCGCATTATGTCGATATATAGCAAATCTCTTGTATTTACCGCAGAATAGCCATAGCAAACGGCCGATGTCATCCGCGAAAACCGTTGGCCGTTGCACGCAAGGTGCAGTATCAAATTCTTGCCTTCCCCCGCGCTCGCCGCCGCCCGCTCAAACCGCTCCTTAGGATCAGTTATCGCCGCCGCCAACCCCGACCCGCCAAACGAAACCCCCGGCACCGCCTCCATCCGCCTCCGGCTCTCCCCCGTCCCGTCATCCACAAAAACCTGCCCATAAGAACCGCCCACGATCCATATAACCATCAAAACCGGCCCAAAAACCCCCCGCACAAACCGCATATTTTTCATAAAAATCTCCCCGGATGGTCGTTTGCTAAATCGACTATCAATCACTATCGAGGGGCTTCCTCGACCGCCCGCCGAGCATTTTCGCATTTCCGCTCCTCGCGTGAAATCGTAAAATACTCTCATCTGTAAGTGCTTCTTTTCCGCTTTTTCGCAATCCGCACAATGTCTGAACCTTTCCATGTATAGGTATCAGTCGTCATAAAAGTCGGGCAACAATGGGCGTCGTCACCTAAGTATTCAGGATAGTTATAGAATATAGACTTGCCACGCAGAACAAAACCAGAACGCTCATTGCATTTAGACCAGATTTCCACCGGAGTTCCGTTCTGCAGCATAAAGACATAAGCATTCATGCCACCGCCGGACGAACCGGAAGTGGTCCAATCGACCGACACAAACGCTTCTTCCTTACCGTCGCCGTTAAAGTCAACATATTTTACCGGCTTTAAATCCGCCGTATCGTAGTCGCTGTCCCCATATTTTGCATGTCCGTTCCTGAGAAAAAGATCGCCACCGCACCAGCCTACATTAAAATTCTTGAAGTCCACGTGACGAATGTTCGAAAGTCCTTTAATCGATGATACATTAGAGTTTATCGGTCGATTGCCCATGTAATTGGCGTTCGATACAACACGTCCGCTTCCGCTTTGGGAAGAGACTTTTTGTCTAAACTGGAAAGCAAAAACCCCAATCAAAAAGACCAAGCTCACTACGCTTAAAAGTATTCGGCTCATATCTAATGACCTCGGTGTCAAAGTCCGGAGGACTAACACGCATCTGACGACACAGCGCTAGCAGATTTACTAATTTTGCCTCTAATCACGTTTATCGTCACTGCGTAATTGCCCCACTGCCCGTGATCGGTCACACCGACACGTGTGGCAGCGTAATCAATTCGAACGTTGTAGCCGCCACCTGCGTAACGCTCAAAGAATTTCGAACCCCGGCGTAACTTTCGAGGATAGTTAGCGTTAATTGTTCTTCGCAAGGTTACGACCCGACCGTCAAGCTTCATCAGAGCGTCTCCACTTTGCCC
>JACMMN010000287.1 GCA_014379075.1 Pyrinomonadaceae bacterium
AAAGTTCCGGGCCAATATTTCTAATGATCGAACGATACACAATGCCCGAAATGGGCGCCGTCTGGTCGCAGCAGAACAAGTTTCGAAAATGGCTTGATGTGGAGATCGCCGTCTGCGAGGTCCACGCCGAGGACGGCACGATTCCGCGGGAAGCCTTTGAACAGATCAAATCGAAAGCTGCATTCACCGTCGAACGCATCGGAGAGATCGAGAAAACGACCGATCACGACGTCATCGCGTTTACCACTAATCTTGCCGAGAACATCGGTGAAGCGGCACGTTTCGTACATTTCGGCCTGACATCGAGCGATGTCGTCGATACCGCAAATGCCTTACTGCTAAAAGAGTCCTGCGATATTTTACTGCGAAAAACGGATGCGTTGCTCGAAGTTCTGAAACGCCGGGCGTTTGAATTCAAAGACACGCCGCAGATCGGGCGAACTCATGGAATTCATGCCGAGCCGACATCTTTTGGACTCGTCTGGGCTCTTTGGTATTCGGAAACGCAACGGAATAGAGAAAGGTTAATAAACGCGAAGGAACGTGTTTCGGTTGGTAAGATCAGCGGTGCGGTCGGCGCTTTTGCTCATCTCTCGCCTGATGTCGAGGAACGTGTCTGTGCGAAATTGGGCTTGAAGGCGGCGGATGTTTCCACACAGGTCATTCAGCGCGACCGTTACGCGGAATATTTGTGCACGCTGGCGATAATTGCTTCTACACTCGAAAAGATAGCGTTACAGGTGCGGCACTGGCAAAGAACTGAAGTCCGCGAGGCACAGGAATTCTTTAAAGCCGGCCAAAAAGGTTCGTCTGCCATGCCGCACAAGCGAAACCCGATATTATCCGAACGAATCTGCGGAATGGCTAGGACGGTGCGGGCGAATTCCATAGTCGGCCTGGAAAATGTCGCACTCTGGCACGAACGCGACATCTCGCATTCGTCGGCCGAACGCATTGTTCTGCCCGACTCGTCAGCTACGCTCGACTACATTCTGGCAAAGACGACATCGCTTCTGAATACTCTAATCGTCTATCCCGATAACATGCTTAAAAATCTGAACCTGACTGGCGGCCTGGTTTTCAGCGGGCAATTGATGCTAGCCCTTACGCAAAAAGGGATCTCACGCGAAGAGGCATACATATGGACACAGCGGAACGCAATGAAGGTTTGGGACGAAGGCGGCGAATACGAAGAGTTAATAAATAAAGACGCGGACATTTCCTCGAAATTATCTTCCGAGGAAATCGCCCGCGTCTTTGATCTGAAGCATTACCTGCGAAATGTGGATAAGGTTTTCGCGAGAGTTTTTAACTAGCCGGCCCATTTTTGGGCCATTGGGCCTATTACCGGCAGGCTGAACATTTGTCCTTGATATGCCTTAATAGCCAGCAGTATCACACCGCCCATACAAACCAGGAAAGTCAGGATATAGAGCAGCGAAAACAGCGTTGCGAGTGTGCCGGAAACAAATGCGAGAATCGTCGTAATGACGGCCAGCGCAATGAATATCACGGTAAATACGAGCCAGAACAACAATGATTGAATGGCGTGAAACCGGACGAATTTGTTATCCTTTTCGATAAAGAGGAGTATGAGGGCCACGATGCCTATCGGGTATCCGATCAGCGCAGTGACGTTTCCATCCAGTCCTAGCGCGGATTTTTGATTTTGCATTTTAAAAGTTTCTCCTTTATGAGGGGTTTGAATTAGCTACGATTGCGTGCAGAAAAAAGTTCTTGTGAAAGTTATCATAAGACGTTGATTTATACAACGGTTTGCGTAACAATCTACAATTTCTTTTAGGGAGAAAAATGAAAGCAAAAGTTTACGTTACGTTAAAACCAAGCGTGCTCGACCCGCAGGGCAAGGCGATTCATCATTCCGTCGAACTACTCGGTTATCAATCGATCAGCGACATCCGGCAGGGAAAGTATTTCGAGATCGCTCTCGATCCGGCCCTGTCAGAAGCGGAAGCACGCCAATCCGCCGAACAAATAGCGAAGGATGTGCTGGCGAATCCGGTGATCGAGGATTATCGTGTTGAGATCGCTTCTTAGCGGAACGCGGACATGGATGTCCGCGTTACATTGAATTTATGAAATTCGGAGTTGTAGTATTTCCCGGTTCTAATTGCGATCACGATGCTTATCATGTCGTGTCGAAACACGTCGGGCAGCCGGTGGATTTTATTTGGCACAAGGAAACGGATCTGAGCGCCTACGACGCTATTCTGATTCCTGGCGGATTCTCCTATGGAGATTATCTTCGAGCCGGGGCGTTGGCGCGGTTTTCGCCGGTTATGACTGCGTTGAAAGATTTTGCGGCGAAGGGTAAATTCGTATTCGGCATCTGCAATGGCTTTCAGATATTGTGCGAAGCCGGGCTGCTGCCGGGAGCGTTGATGCGGAATGCCGATCTACATTTTATTTGTAAGCACGTTCATGTCCGGGTTGAGAATGGTGACACGCCTTACACGAGCGAGTCCGAAAAAGGCCGCGTGCTGTCGCTGCCGGTCGCTCATGCCGAAGGGAATTACTTTTGCGATGAGGTGACGCTGAATGACCTGGAAGAGAACGGGCAGATCGTATTTCGCTATTGCGATCCGGACGGGGAACTGAACGCCTCGTCCAATCCGAACGGAGCTTTATCGAGCATTGCCGGAATCTGTAATAAAGAAGGTAATGTGCTCGGCATGATGCCGCATCCGGAAAGGGCTTGTGAGGAATTGCTCGGATCGAATGACGGGCGGGATATTTTCCGGTCGCTGACGAAGGCGATTGAAGCGGCGGTTTAGGAACGCGGGCACCTTGCCCGCCGGTGGAGTCCGCGACGCAGTTACGTTCCCCCAAATCTATCTCCAGGCTGAAAGTTTGTTCGTGTTGAAGGAACGCTCATTGCAGGCAAGGGTGCCTGCGTTCCAATCGGAAAGGCCGCGTTCACTCTGAACGCGGCCTTTCGTGTTTAAAGAAACACACTTGTGTGAGGTGAAACGAAACTCTATTCAATTTCCGCCGAATTTATCCTGATGCCGCCGTTCGTGGTTATGACTTTCACTGGAGCTCCGCCGCCGTTCAGGCTGGTGGCGATGCGTTTCGCGCGCGAACCGCCGGGTCCTTCGTCGCCCTTGAGGTTTTCGGT
>JACMMN010000288.1 GCA_014379075.1 Pyrinomonadaceae bacterium
TAGGCTTTGATGTCGCCGTCTTCCTCGATCATGCCGAATTCGACGGTGAACCAATAGAGGCGGCCGAGTTCTTCTAATTGTTGATCGGTTGCGATGCGGGCGCCGTGGCCGATGAATTGGGAGAAGTCGGCAAAATTCCGGTTGGTGAACATCGGGATGTGGCCGATGGATTCGTGGACGATGTCCGGTTCGGGCGTGTATTCGGGCCGCGAATGATGGCGGATGTACTGCGTCGAAAGCATAGTTCGGTACGACAGCCAGCTCAGAAACGCGCGAGTTTCGACGAGACCTTCGATCGGAGCTAGGCGGAAGCCGGAAAGCTCTTTAAGGCGGCGGTTCATCTCGGTCAATTGCGGAATGCGGTCATTCGAAATGCCAAGGTCCTTTTTCGCCTGAAGATAAAATTTGCTCGCTTTTTCCGCCTGAATTTCTTCGAGTTCGCCGGCCACATACCGCCAAACACCTTGCTCTTCATCCGTATAATCGACATCGGTAATCACACCCGTTTCGCGAAACTTCTTTGCCAGGCTCGCGATATAATCCCGCCGTTCGCGGTACGGTTCGTCACTCGCTCCCGGATGATCGAGGGCAAGTTGATTGATGTCTTCAAATTTCATATCGCGAAACTCGGGCAGGTCGGCATCGCTTATATCGAAATTATTTAGGACAAATGCAGGTTCGGCAGTTGTGGTGGTCATTGCGGCGGCTCCTTTCATAGCTATAAGTAGATAACTTATTTTAATGCAAAGGTTAAAATTTATGAATGAGCAAAATAAGTTAATATGATAGAATCACCTTAGATTGTAAGTTTAATGAATACGCTGGCTTAATATTGTACTGGATTGGAGCGTAAGCGGCCCGCTTGCTTGCGGAGTCCGCGAACGCATTACGTTGTCGCGAAAAGTTTATGGGTATAACGAGGCGTTCGCTTCGAAGACTCGCTTGCAAGCAAGACGCTTGCGGTCCAGTCAATGAATATGATCGACGAAATAGATAGAAAAATTTTAAAGGAGCTACAAGAAAACGCCCGCATCAGCTATGCAAAGCTCGGCCGCCGCATCGGGCTGACGACGCCGGCCGTTATCGAGCGCGTTCACAAGCTCGAAGACGCTCGCATAATCACTGGCTACCGTGCCGAGATCGACACCGCCAAGGTCGGTCTGCCGATTACGGCGTTCGTGCGGATGAGCATCACCGGCGTGGATTACAGCCATATTATCGAGGTAGCGCAGGAATCGAACGAAGTCCTCGAATGCCACCGAGGCACTGGCGGCGATTCATTCATTATGAAAGTTGCCGTTTCATCCGTCGAACATTTGCAGGAAGTGATCGACAGGCTGGTGCCTTATGGAATTACAACCACGACGATCGTGCTGTCATCGCCGGTCAAGCGGCGCGTGATCGAAATTTAAATCGTCAAAGCGTGCAAAAAGTCGCTGCTTCATTCGTACCTAGTTTAGGTATTTCATGAAAATAATCTCTATTCTTTTAATGGTGGCTACATTGGCATGTGTGCATCGATCGCAAACTGACGTAACACTATTTCCAATTTGGGACAGTGCGGGAAAGGAAGGCTACATAGACTCACGCGGGCAGGTCGTCATAAAACCGCAGTTCGACAAGGTGACCGATTTTTCCGGAGGTTTGGCGGCCGTTCTGATCGGTGAGAAATGGGGCTACATCGACCGCAAAGGCGAGGTCGTTATCAAGCCGCGTTGGAAACCGAATGATCGTTATATCGCCGCCGCGAATCCGTTCAAGGACGGTGCGGCCGTAGTCGTTGAATACGCAACCTGGGCCGAAGACGGCGATTCGTATTTCTGCGGCTACATCGATAAAACCGGCGAATACATTGTAAAACCGCAAATCCGCCGTGAATGCCGGGCGTTCAGCGAAGGCCTAGCCTGGATCGCAACTGACGTACGCGACAAAGACGGCGTCCGCATTTATAAGGACGAACTGAATTGGGGTGGATTTATCGACAAGAAGGGGAATTGGGCAGTAAAACCCGAATTCTACCGCAGCAGCGATTTCATAAATGGCATTGCATCAGTCACAAAATACAGCTACCCGGAACAAAAATGGTTCTACATAGACAAAACCGGCCGCACCGTCCCGGACAAAGAAGCCATCGAAAAACAAAAAGCCGGAATGCCTGCCCCGCCCGTAAAACCGGCGTTAACTCTAAAATTCCTCAGACTAAGGACAATCAGTGAACGCCCCAATTTTCGCAATATCTATGGTTACATAAATGAACAAGGAAAATACGTTTGGCTGTCGCCGGATGCGGAGAAGATTTTAGAGGAAGGTTGGATCAGGGAGAATTATATCAGCAGAATCTTGAAATAAGGTTTGCGATTCATGCATTGAGTAATTTTAGTAGATGACCGACAGCCTTATCAATGCCTCAACTCGGTCGAATCATTCGGCACTCTACCATTCGGCATCTAGAGCTTTACATCATCTTTACCAATTTCACCTTTGCAACAAACCAAGGAACCGGTTCACAACCGTTTTCTTCATTGTTCAAGTAATCTAAAACTGGTTTCCAGTCGTTACACTTATCGAAGAGTCCAAAACTGTTGAGAGTAAGGCCGAATTTTTCCGATAACTCTGAACCTATATCGTGACAATGAAACGTATGGAAATCTCCTCCGACTTCTACGCCGACCAAGTCAAAACCAACGAGTTCTTCATTGGCTTTGTTAGTTTCGACTATCTGTCTAGAAAGAGTTTGGCAAAGTCCGATTTCGCCTTCATTTTCCAATTGCGGTTTAAACTCTTCCATTAAATTTTCTGCTTCTTTCTCATCAAAATAAATTGCAAAAATTTTAATGTCATCTAAGTGTGAAAAAAACTTCTGCCTATATTCTAAGGCGCTTTCAAGTTCGGTAAACAGGTCAACCCAACCGACTTTCTCTTCTTCGTGTTTTTTGTCAATCCACTGTCTTATTTCAATAATACTGCCGTCGTCTAAACCGAAATTCTTTTTTGCCTCCTTAGTCTCTTTGTTCGTTCCTTTTGTCCAAGAGTATGACCATGTTTGCACAAGATTGTCGTTAATGCATTCACTAGAAGTGTAAACGAATGTGTCTATTTTGGATCCAAAATCTACTGGCCGCAACTTGATCAAATAGAATCCGCCTAAATAATTCATTTTTGTCGTCAATCCTTGTCGAGCAACTAAACTATGTGTTCCAAACAATCTGGCTTCGCAGCCTTAATATCGATCTTTCCTTTCCCAAGATTTCAAAAACTGAGAGCATCGACGGCCCGACAGCGACGCCCGTTAGCAGTGTTCGTGCACCGTTCATTATTACGCCGACCTTTGTGCCTTTTTCTTCGGTGAAGGCTTTTACTACGGTCTCGATATTTTCCTCGGTGAAGGGGCCCTTACTTACGTGCGGGCTACTGACA
>JACMMN010000289.1 GCA_014379075.1 Pyrinomonadaceae bacterium
AGCAAAAACGTGTAACTTTCAAGGACGTTGCGGGTGTTGACGAAGCGAAAGAAGAGCTTCAGGAAATCATCGAATTTCTCAAAGATCCGCAAAAATTCCAAAAGCTCGGCGGCAAAATTCCAAAGGGCGTTCTGATGATGGGACCTCCGGGAACCGGTAAAACATTGCTTGCGAAAGCCGTTGCCGGTGAAGCGAACGTTCCATTCTTCTCGATATCGGGATCGGATTTTGTCGAAATGTTCGTTGGCGTCGGTGCAAGCCGTGTCCGTGACCTTTTCGAACAGGGCAAAAAGAATGCGCCGTGCATCATATTTATTGACGAGATCGACGCCGTCGGACGCCATCGCGGCGCCGGTTTGGGCGGCGGCCATGACGAACGCGAGCAAACGCTTAATCAATTGCTCGTCGAAATGGACGGTTTCGAATCGAATGACGGCGTTATCCTGATGGCTTCGACCAACAGGCCCGACGTGCTCGATCCGGCCCTTCTCCGCCCGGGACGTTTTGACCGGCAGGTTGTCGTTTCGTATCCCGATGTTCGCGGCCGTGAGGGAATTCTAAAAGTCCACACACGTAAAATACCGCTTGACGAAGGCGTGAATGTCAACATTATCGCCCGCGGCACACCCGGATTCACCGGAGCCGACCTAGCGAACCTGGTCAACGAAGCAGCACTTATTGCCGCCCGCCGCGATCAGAAAGTCGTCCGTTTGCAGGACCTCGAATTTGCGAAAGATAAAGTAATGATGGGCCCGGAACGCCGCAGTATGGTTATTTCCGATAAGGAAAAACGCCTGACGGCGATCCACGAAGCGGGCCACGCACTCGTCGGGATGAACATTCCCGAAAGCGACCCCGTTCATAAGGTCACGATCGTGCCGCGCGGACGTGCTCTCGGCGTCACATATTTCCTGCCCGAAGCCGACGTTCTGGGCCGCACGAAGGAAGAATTGCTGGCTATGATCGCCAATTCGATGGGCGGCCGCATCGCGGAAGAACTTTTCATCGGCAGCATCACGACAGGTGCATCGAACGACATCGAAAAGGCGACCGAGGTCGCCCGTGCGATGGTTTGCCAATATGGAATGTCGGAACTCGGGCCGCTCGCTTACGGGAAAAAGGAAGAGCAGATATTCCTCGGCCGCGAGATCGCCCAGCACCGTGATTTTTCGGAAGACACGGCGATCAAAATCGACAAGGAAGTGAACCGCATAATCTCGGAACAGTATGCAAGGGCAAAGAAAATACTGTCGGAAAACCGGGAAACAATGGAACGCCTGACCGATGCATTGCTCGAACACGAATCGCTCGACAGCGCGCAGCTTCGCCGTATAGTGGCCGGCCTGCCGATCGACGGCGACGAACCGCTCCCGTCGACAACCGACGACGACGGAACGCCGGAAACGGAAGAAACCAAGGCAAAAAGCCGGTTCAAAAAACCGCTTCTTCCGCCGATAACTCCAAACAACCCGGCAACGGCATAGTCTCAGTGTCAGTACCGAGAGCGGAAGCGACCGGGTTTTTCGTTCCCATTAACAAAGGCAAAAGTAGCTCAAAAGCTTTACTTTTGCCTTTTTACTTTTACCTTTATATGATCTGGCAAACTTCACGCCGAAAATTATCCCTCGACTGTCCGCTCGTCATGGCGATCCTCAACGTCACGCCCGACAGCTTCTCCGACGGCGGTGAATTTGTCACACTGAAATCCGCCCTAAAACAAGCCGAAAAATTTATCAGCGAGGGCGCCGACATCATCGACATCGGCGGCGAATCCACGCGGCCGAACAGTGAGCGCGTATCAACAGATGATGAAATAAACCGCGTCGTCCCGGTGATCGAAGCAATTACAACTCGCTTCGACATTCCAATTTCCATCGACACCACAAAATCAACCGTCGCCGAAGCCTCTATTAACGCCGGGGCCGAAATTATCAACGACATTTCCGGCCTCCGCTTCGACGAACGTATAGCCGAAGTCGCCGCCAAACACCACACCGGTCTTATTCTCATGCATTCCCGCGGCACCTTCGAAACGATGCATAGACAGGAGCCCGTCGAAGATATTTTGCACGAAGTTGCCGCCGTTTTCCGCTCTTCTATCGAAAAAGCTAAAATTACCGGTGTAGATCCCGCAAATATCGCGCTCGACATCGGCATCGGTTTCAGCAAAACATTCGAGCAGAATTTAGAATTGCTGGCGAAACTTGATAAACTCGTTTCTGAATTCAGCCAATTTCCGATTCTCGCGGGCACGTCCCGCAAATCATTTATCGGCAAAATTCTCGGCGGCGTTCCGGCGGATGAAAGATTGACTGGCAGCCTCGCAAGCGTCGTAATCGCGATATGGAACGGTGCGAAAATCGTCCGCGTCCACGATGTAAAAGAGACGGTCGAAACTATAAAACTTATTACTGCCGTCAAAAGTATAAGAAACGAGAGCTGAGGTGATAATTAAATATGAGTGAAATTTTCTCCCTATCTCAAGAGATTTCGGAAGCAGTCCCGGCTGCTCCCGAGTCGGCAAAAATAGCGGGATTTTGGCGACGGTTATTGGCCTTTCTTATCGATTGCCTGCTTCTCGGTATAGTCGGCTTTGTCGTCGGGCTAATTTTCTACGATATGCTGGCCGAAATGGGAGTATGGGGAAGGCTCGTTGGCTTTATCATCGCATTAGCTTATTTTGGGGTATTAAATAGTGCCCTCGGAAATGGACAAACCCTCGGCAAGCGCATCGTTAATATAAAAGTGGTCGACCGCGATGGCGGACTGATCTCTCTCCACAGATCATTTCTTAGATATATAATTCTTGGCGTTCCGTTCTTTCTGAACGGCGCCATGATCTCGCCGTCAATTGCTGCATTGACTCTCATCGCTGGCCTGATCATTTTCGGCGCTGGCTTCACGATAACCTATCTTTATATTTTCAATCGCGGAACACACCAATCGTTACATGACCTAGTAGCTGGCACTTTAGTCGTGAGAGCTACAGACATAGAGCCGCCTCCGGTCCGCATCATCTGGAAATATCATCTTGTCATCGCTGGCATAGGGGCTATTTTTATTCTTGCCATTTCTCTGGTCATGTCTTCATTGATCGGACAAAGCATTGGTATCTCGGATTTGTACGCTATTCAGGAGGAGATTCAGAATTCGGGCAAAGTTCATATGTCTTCGGTGTTTGTGGGAACTGTCTGGATGCCTAATGGCAAGACTCAGTATCTAAGAGTCGGTGCCATTTGGAAAGAGAAGCCAGAGTCGTTTGAAGCTGCCGCATCTGAAATTGCGTTGATAGTAATGAGAGATTACGCGGATATTGCGAGCAAGGACGTGTTGGCTGTAACGGTGACATACGGATTTGACATCGGAATCGCCAGCGGCTGGCAAAGCTATAACGCCAATTATTCGCCGGAACAATGGAAGCAAAAGTTACCATAGAACGGAACTTAGACTGACAACAAAATGAAATCCTTAAGAGTCTTATCAATAGTTTTAATTTTCCTTCTCGTTTCCGGCTTCACGGAATGCTACAAACCCGTTACTAATTCCGGCTTGCCGAAGCATATTAAAACGATCGCTGTCCCGGCGTTTCAGTTTGAGGCTAAGGGCCTTCGCTACCGTATCGAATCCCGTTTCACCGAAGCCGTTACAAAAGAGGTCATCAAACGCGGCAACGGCCTCAAAGTTCAGGGAACGCCGGACGGTGCCGACGCCGTCGTCGAAGGCACGATCCGCGATTTCGCCTTTACCGGCGTTCTTCTGGACCGAGACGGCCGTGCCCGCGTGTACGAAGTCACGGTCGTTGCCGCCGTCACCATCCGCGATCTGAAGGAGAAAAAGATACTCTACGATAATCAAAATTTCATCTTCCGTGATTCGTACGAGTTTTCCGAAGACCCGCGATCCTTCTTTAACGAAGAAGACCCC
>JACMMN010000290.1 GCA_014379075.1 Pyrinomonadaceae bacterium
ACGGAAAGGTAGAAACCTATCGCCGCCTTTTCCTGGCGCGAGATCTCGGCCTGCGACCAAGGACTCGCGATAGTCATCGAGCGGATGCACGGAAAGGTAGAAACCTATCGCCGCCTTTTCCTGGCGCGAGATCTCGGCCTGCGACCAAGGAGCGACGTGTGGCAAATTGCTTTCCGTCGTAGACACCGTAAGGTCTTCGTCGCCGAAAAGAGCACTTTGACCGCGAATACGATCATTCGAAGCCTTTTGGCTGTAAGACAAAGCTGAATCGATGGCCGCAAAAAGCTGTGCCCGCCAGAGGTTTGCCGTCGTTTCATCGGTAATCAATGAGTCAAAGGCCCCAGCCGTTATTAAGCTTTCCAGACCACGCCGGCCGATAGAACCTTGATCGATCCTGGCAACGAAATCGAAAAGAGAAGTGAACTTCCCATTATTTCTGGCCTCGATCATGGCTTTTACACTGGCTGCTCCGATGCCTTTGATAGCATTTAGCCCAAAACGGACCGAATCGTTTGACGGCGTAAAGCTGTCGTCACTTTCGTTGACGTCCGGCGGAAGCAGGTTCAAGCCCATCGACCGCAATTCGTTGGAGTATTTATAAACTTTTGAACTATCGTCGGATTCATGAGACAGGACCGAAGCGTAAAAGTAAGCGGGGAAATGAGCCTTCAGGTAACCTGTTTGAAACGCGAGATACGCATATGCGATGCTGTGGCTGCGGTTGAAACCATAGTCGGCGAATTGGGCCATTAATTTGAATATGGCTTCGGCCTTGTCCTTTTTGATGCCGTTTCCTACCGCTCCGCCGACGAATTTTTCTTCTTCCTTCGCCATCGCTTCGCGCTTCTTTTTGCCCATCGCGCGGCGCATCATGTCCGCTTCGCCGAGACTGTAGCCGGCAAGCTTTTGAGCCAGCTGCATGATCTGTTCCTGATAAACCAAAACACCGTACGTATTGCTCAAAATTTCCTTCATCTCCGGGATGAGATATCGGACGGGCTTATCGCCGCGATGACGCTGGATAAAGTCCTCGATCATCCCGCCGTCGATCGGGCCGGGACGGTAGAGAGCATTCAATGCCGAGAGGTCTTCAAGTTCTTTCGGCTTCAAACGGCGGCATATTTCCTGCATGCCCGAGGATTCGAACTGAAATATCGCATCCGTTTTTCCATCTCCGAAAAGGGCCATTGTCTTCTCGTCACTCAAGGATATCCGGCTCCAATCTATTTCGGTTCCAGTTTTCGATCTGATCGCATCCAGGCAATCCTGAATAACGGTAAGTGTCGTCAGAGCCAGAAAATCCATCTTCAGCATCCCGACCTTTTCGAGATCGTTCATCGAATACTGACTAGTCAATTCATTTTTCGAAGACAGTGCGACGGGAACAATTTCATGCAGCGGCTTTGGTGAAATAACGACTCCGGCCGCATGAACCGAAGAATGCCGTGAGCAGCCTTCGAGCCGCAGGGCCAGATCGACAAGGTCGGCAATGCGCGGATCGGTGTCGACGGCCGATTTCAGTTCAGGAACCTGCTCAAGTGCCTGCGAGATACTGACATTGCGTCCGCGAACCGGCGGCGGGATCATCTTCGCGATCTTTTCGACATCACCATACGGGATATTTAACGCGCGGCCAACGTCTTTGATCGCGGCCCTCGAGGCCATGGTTCCGAATGTGATGATCTGGCAGACCGAATCACGCCCGTAAACCTCCGTCACGTGGTTAATAACGTCACCCCGGCCGCGTATGCAGAAATCTATATCAATATCCGGCATAGAAACGCGTTCAGGATTTAAGAAGCGCTCAAATAGGAGATCGTATTGAAGCGGATCGATACCGGTAATCCCAAGACAATAAGCGACCAGCGACCCGGCAGCCGACCCGCGACCCGGCCCGACCGGTATACCTTTTTGGACGGCATATTTAATAAAATCCCAGACGATTAAAAAATAGCCCTCATAGCCCATCTTCTCGATTATGCCGATCTCGATATCGAGTCGGTTTTGATAATCAGCGAGTTGGTACTTCAAGCTGCCAGTTTCTTTTACAGGCAACAACACTTCCTCAGTTCGCTGGGCGAAGCCTTCAGATACTACCTGTTCAAAGTATTCGACTAACGTGGCGCAGCCGGAATCGGCCGGAATCGGGTAATTCGGCAGTGTTAGATTGTCGTCACCGATGGGAAGTTCCAGTTCGCAGATCTCGGCGATAGCCAACGTATTTGTGAGAGATTCCGGCAATTCATTGCCGAAGATTCGCCACATCTCATCGGCGGAACGAAGATAGTATTTCGAACTCGGGAATGTGTATCTGCTGTTTTCGGTCAGCGTCCGGCCCTCGCCGATACATAGCAACACTTCATGTGCTCGCGCGTCGTCTTCGGTGAGATAATGCGTGTCGTTTGTGGCAACAATTGGAATCTCAGACCTTTCAGACAGTTGAACAATGTCTTTCGTGGTTTTCGCATCGTCTGGCGTGTCGTGGTCCTGAATCTCCAGATAAAAATTACCTTTCCCGAAAATTTCCTCCAGATTTTTCGCGTATTCCAAAGCCCTTTGTTCATCGCCTTGCCGCAAAAAATGTCGAATCGCCCCATCGGGGCCCGAGGAAAGCGCGATCAGGCCTTGGCTTTTATCCGCAAGCAGTTCCAAATCGATCCGCGGCTTGTGATGAAATCCGTCGGTGAATGCTTTGGAAGAAAGCTGCACAAGATTCTGGTAACCCTGAAAATTCTTTGCAAGCAACACGAGATTGTAGTACGGCCGTTCGCCGGACTTGATCGACGAACTCTTGTCCAAGTGGCTTCCTGGCGTTACAAACGCCTCATAACCGATGATCGGTCTGATGCCCTCCGCAATAAGCGTACTGTAGAAAGACACAGCTCCGTACATATTGCCGTAGTCCGTAATTGCGCACGCCTGCATCTCAAATTCCCCAAGCTTCTTCGCAAAAGGCTTGAGTTGGATTGTGCTCTGCAAAAGGCTATAATCCGAGTGCAGGTGAAGATGAACAAAGTCTTTTCGTTTGAATTTTGGCTGAATCATTTTTTGCGACGTGTATGAAAAAAGTCTACCTGGAAACTTTCGGCTGTCAAATGAATGTTTCCGATTCCGAGAGAGTTGCGACTTCGCTTGAACTAAAGGGTTTTGCGATCACCTCCGACGAAAAAGCGGCGGACGTAGTGCTCTTTAATACCTGCTCGGTCCGTGAAAAAGCCGAACATAAACTTTACGCCCGCGTCGGGCGGCTACGTAAATCGCGCACGAAAATGCCTGTTGTCGGCATCATGGGCTGTGTCGCCCAGCTCGAAGGGGAAACACTTTTCAAGAAGATCTCCGGAGTTGATTTCGTCATCGGCACAAAAGCGGTCAGCCGGGTATCCGATGCGATTGGAAAAGTTTTAGACGGCAAGCAATTTGTGGCAGATCTCGGCGACAGGGAACTGAACTATGACTGGAACGTGGCCGCATCGCAGCGGCATTCGCCATACGTCGCATTTATCCCGATCATCGAAGGCTGTAATAAATTCTGCACCTATTGCATCGTTCCATTCTCCCGCGGCCGTGAGGTTAGTCTAACCGCTTCCGAGATAATTCGCCAGGTTCTCCGGCTCCGGCGAGAAGGCGTGAAGGAAATTCATCTGATAGGTCAAAATGTAAATAGCTACAGGCCGAAAAACCAATCCGGTCTCGGTGCCTTTAAAGGGGCCACCCCTTTTGCGAAATTGCTTAGAGCGGTTGCGGCCACGGGCATCGAAAGAATAAAATTCAATACATCATTTCCGAGAGATTTTCACGCTGACATTGTTGAGGCGATAAATGAGAATGAGAATCTTTGCAATTGGGTGCATCTGCCCGTCCAATCGGGCAGCGACCGGGTTTTGAAGGCGATGCGTCGCGGCCATACGATCGCAAGCTACATGAAAATGATCGACAACCTCAAAGCCTCGAAACGCGAAATATCGCTCACAACCGACATAATCGTCGGTTTTCCGGGAGAAACCGCCGAGGATTTCGAGGAAACCGTAAAAGCGGTCGAATACTGCGAGTATGACGCTGCCTATATTTTTAAATATTCTCCCCGGCCTGGAACTCCCGCATTCAATATGACAGACAGCGTATCGGCCGACGAAAAAACCGAGCGGTTTAGCAGGTTGGAAGCCGTACAAAAAAACTCTCAGAATAAAACTTTGCAGCGATATCTTGGCCAAACACTTAAGGTATTACCTGAGAAAGAGTCGGCTAATTATTCCAATCAGTTATCAAGCCATTCTACCTGCCATAAGGTGGTGAATTTCGAGGCTTCTGCGGATATGCTTGGTAACGTTGTCGATGTTAGGATTTCGGACGTGAAGGCAAATTCTTTGTTTGGTGTGATGGTTTGATATCGGTTATAAAGGTTACATGGCTTTAGTAGAAGTAAAAATTGGCGCCCTGATAATGGACCCTAATACAAACACGCCGATCGTAGTGCTTAAAGGTGTCGATTCGGAGACCGTGCTGCCGATTTGGGTCGGAGCATTCGAAGCCAATGCTATCGCCCTTGAAATCGAAAAGATCGTTCCGCAGCGGCCGATGACCCACGATCTTCTCCGAAATCTGATCGTCGAATGCGGATTGAATGCCTCGAGAGTAATTGTCACGGACCTTCAGGAAAACACTTTTTACGCACTTCTGGAACTGACCGATAAGGAAGGCAAATTGGTGTCGATGGACGCCCGCCCGTCGGACGCAATAGCGCTGGCTCTTCGTTTGGATTGCCCGATCTTCGTCCAGCAGAAGGTCTTAGATCTTTCTGCGACATCAAATCCCCTTGATGCCGATGCAGGGCCAGAAGACACTTCTACCCCGGCCGAAGACTGGCCCGATCTGATCGTGTAAAATTATAGTCCGAATAGATTAAATGATAATTGTAATTGCCAACCAAAAAGGTGGCGTGGGTAAAACGACCACCGCGATAAATCTGTCCGCCGCATGTGCCTTGCAGGGTAAGAAGACGCTCTTGATCGATCTGGATCCGCAGAGCAACAGCTCGATGTCGTTTGTCGAACCCGATCGAGTAAACGGAGGGGCGTATGAACTGTTCACCGAATTGGATAAGCCCGCGGACAGCTTTATTTACAAGACTAATGTTGAGAAATTGGATCTAGTTCCAGCTAGGATCAACCTTGCAAAACTAGAAGCAAAATTGATAGGCGATTTCGATGCCGCATTCAGGCTGCGGGACCGGATCGAGCAGATACGCTCCGATTACGATCTGATCTTTATCGATACGCCGCCGACCCTCGGAATGATCACGGTAAATGCTTTAGTTGCTGCAAATTATGTCATGATCCCGATACAATCTTCATATTTTGCACTCGAGGGAACTGACGATCTCCTCGAAACGATCGAAAAAGTGCGTTCGCGACCCAATCCCGAGCTTAATTTGCTTGGCGTGCTCGTGACGATGTTCGACCGCCGCACGGCTTTATCTAAAGACGTCGAGTCGCATATCAGAAAGGTATTTGGGAAAAAGACCTTCAACACGATCATTACGAGAAGCGTCCGGCTTGAAGAGTCGCCGGCCCATAAGAAATCGATATTCGCCTATGCACCAAAATCATCCGGCGCCGTTGAATATCAAAGCCTTTCAAAGGAGGTCCTAAAGCGTGTCTAAACGAGGATTACCAACGAGTGTGCAAATGCGGCACGATTCGCATTATGTCGAAGAACTCTCGACTGCGACGCGCTCTATCGGAAAAACCATTCCGATCTACCTTATCGAGCCGAATCCCGAGCAGCCTCGGCGCGAGATAGGAGATTTGACCGAGCTTTCAGCTTCGATTAAAGAAAAAGGCGTTCTGGAACCTCTACTCGTCGTACCCAGTGCAATTCACGGCGGGTATATGATAATCGCCGGCGAACGGCGCTGGCGGGCCTCCAAATTGGCTGGCTTGACGGAAGTGCCGTGCATTGAGATGAACCTGGACGAGCAAGGCGTAGCCGAAATTGCCTTAATTGAAAATTTACAGCGGAAGGATCTGACACTTTGGGAAGAAGCCGACGGGCTCAAAGCTCTGGCCGATAAATTCGGCTACAAGCAGGACGAGATTGCGAAGAAGATCAGTAAGAGCCGCACAACTGTTACAGAATTAATGACAGTTGCCGGCCTTCCGGCGTCGATTCGCGAACGGTGCATGGCAGCGAAGGTCAACTCAAAAACGACATTGCTCGAGATCGCCCGCCAGTTCGATGAGGCCGCGATGTTCGATTATATCGAACGAATCACTAATGGAAAGTCAAAGAACGTCCCAGCTTACAAATCATCTGCCGCAAAGGCAAAATCAGCCGCCTCGCCCGTGTCCGACAATTCACCAAAAGGGAAGTTTTCGTACATTTCGCCTGACGACCTGTTCCGTGTTGAGATCACCTTTGCCAACCATGAAGCTTACGATAAGCGTTCCATATTGAAGGCACTTAAACAGGCTTTCGAAGATGTCAAAAACGACACGCACCCATAGTTTTCTTTGTCTCGTGCGGGTTTAATGTTTTTTTGTGATTCATTCTTCCTAACGGAAAAGGAACCAGTTCTAATGTATAATCGGCGTTATCGATGTGGAGATTGTCTAGAATATCTCGCGGGCCCGCCGGTTTTATGGCAGCATTTGCCGGTGTGACAATTGTTACGCTCGCCCTTATTCCGCTTCGCGACCGTACAAACACGACC
>JACMMN010000291.1 GCA_014379075.1 Pyrinomonadaceae bacterium
GAGACAGCCCGGCGGCGGTCGCAAGCGTGATCGCGTTATCGAGACGGATGGCACCGGTAAATGAAAGCGGTGACGCAAGTGGCGGATTGGCAGCGGTATTAGTCACGGCATTCGTCATCGGCTGCTCGACAAATATCCCGTACGCAGCGCGTACCGACGTTTTACCATTTTTGAACGGGTCCCAGGCGAATCCAACGCGCGGCTGAAGGTTCGTATAATTGGAGCGATAGGGCTGATCGATGTCCCGCCCGACTCGAAGCAACGATGCGGTCGCCGGATCGAAGACGATAAATCTGTCCTCGCTCTCTTTGGGTGCGAGATTCAGGTCATAGCGGAATCCAAGATCGAACGTGAAGTTCGGCCGCCACTTGAAGCTGTCCTGTACAAACATTCCAAAGGATGTTTGTTTGATTTTGTTTACACGGTCTCCCAGAATGATCGAGAATGAATTCGCGTTTCCGGCAATAAACGCCGCGATACTTGGAAAGTTCACGGCGCCTGTATCGCCGGTAAAGCCATTATTATAGAAAACACGATACTCACCGCCGAATTTTAACGAATGCCTTCCGCGAAGGTAATTTAGCGTATCGGCAAGAACTATAGTCGTATCCTTGCGTCCCTGTGGAAGCCGCGAAGGTCCGCCGAAATTGAAACCGCCGGCAATATTTATTTGCGGCAGGCCGATGGCGTCGTTGACACCGATATTTATACCGAGTGTTGACGGGTTTAACTCGAATACCGGCTTTGCCGTAAAAGATATGCGGTTGAATCCGAAACGCGCTTCGTTTATCAGGTTTGGTGAGAAAATATGCGTTTCATTCAAAGTCAGAATTTGCCGCAGCCCCAACCGGACATCGCCGAATCCGGGAATCGTCGTGCCTTGAAGCGTAGGTTCCGTTCGAACCGCGTCTTGGTAGGCATAATAGCCGTGCAGCCGGTCGTTTGCCGAAATATTATGGCTTATGTCGATGGTCCACTGATCGACATCGGCGGTCGCCCGGGCGGAGCCAACAAAACGCGGAGCTCCTGAAGAATCAAAAAAATTAGGCCGGGGAATAAATTCGATGAGCCTTCGGATAACCGGGTCCACCACTGATGTCCGCTGGGCGTCACTAAGCACGAGAGTATTTAGATCGACTTCCTGCCTCTGCCGCAAACGTTCGTATGTAAAAAAGAAAAAGGTCCGTTCCCTTCCGCTCCAGAATGCCGGACCGCCGTCGCCGAACCGTGGAATCATTACGGGGCCGCCGACCGCTCCGCCAAATTGATTCCGCTTAAAGGGCGGCGGGCTCGCGGATGTGAAATTAAAGAAATTACGGGCATCGAGAGCGTCGTTCCTGAAAAATTCGTAAAACTCGCCGTGAAGGTCCTGTGTGCCCGAACGGGTTGCGACATTGACGATAGCACCGCTGTTCCGGCCGTATTCGGCACTGAAGGTCGAGTTGTCTATCTTGAATTCCTTTATGCTCGCAAGCGGCGGATTAAAGTTAAGTATGTTATTTACCTGATCATTGAGCGTGATTCCGTTGATCTGAAAATTGACTGTATCTTCACGGTTTCCGGCGGTATTCAACGCGAGCGACCCGCCGCCACGTGTCGGAGGAGATAAAAACCCGTTCTGCGGCGGTGTTACCGACCCGGGAATCAGCAGGCCGAGGTCGATAAAATATCTGCCGTTTAACGGGATCTCCTGAACTGTTCGCTCATTGATAACCTGGCCGACCGAAACATTATTCAACTCGACCAAAGCAATGGATGATTCTATCCGCACTTCCTCGGATATATCGCCGATTCGCAATTCGAAATTCAGAACAGCGCTGCGGCCAACCTCAATAACAACATTTTCGACAATCTGTGTAGAGAATCCTAAAAGGCGTGTGGTAACTCGATATGTTCCGACGGAAATTGCCGCGAATTGATAAAAACCCTCTTCGTCGGTCTGTAAGGAACGCGAAATTCCCGTTTCGGTGTTTTCCGCCCGAACATCTGCATTGACTACGGCTTGCTGATTTGAATCGGTAATTGTTCCCTGGAGTAACCCGGCGGATCGAAACGCAGTTCTATCAATTACGGGAAGATCAATTTCTAAAGAGGCAGGAGCAGTAGTGTTCCTTAATTCAACCCGCAGTTCGGCGTAGCAGGTCGACACCACGAAAATAAGACTAAAGACTATAGTGGAACAACGACAAAAAAAACGCGCGAGTCGGTTCTGCAATAGGGCATCGCTAAGTCGGGAGAGAGTAAAGTTCATAGGGAACACCCAATTACTTAAAAATTGCGAATACTCCCTTGCTCGATTAATGCGAAAAGCGTTACTTTAACTCACTCTTGACTCTATCAGCACGGCATATAAACGTCCCCGTTAAAATCGCCTGGTTGAGTAAGAAAATGAATGTTTAACCGTTAGTACGAAAGATATTCGCACAATATCCAAAATTTGTAAATAAATATTTAGTTACGTTTGCATTACAAAGTTCAATTAGAATGGCCTTTCGAGTCTGCATTCCGGCGTGCCCGGAATTGGGGATTAAGTTGAACAGCTCGCCCGAAGTGCTTTTCAGCAAGGGCGTTCATGCCGACGTTTTGCAGGCGGAGGCCGAGCATCCAATGAAAGTAGGGATCGTTTGGAGTGAATTGGCCGGCTTGTTTTTCATAAGCGGCTGCTGCTTCGGAATTGCCCAGCGACGCTGCGGCCCCGGCGAGCATATTATTTGCGAGCGGAAGCCCGGGATTGCTTCGAAGAGCGTCACCCCAGGCTGAAACGGCTTCCTGCCTGCGGCCTAGCTGCCAGAGCGATTCGCCTTTTTCCTCCCGTACAGTGATCAAATCGGGACGCTCGGCCAACGCCAGTTCGAGACTGATTAGGGCCTCGTCGTAACGTCCCAGACGATTCAGGATCGCCCCGCGATAATAGAGACTAAGGGCTTTGGCCTGCCCGTCCTGGTGCTTTGCGGCCAAGCCGAGCAGCTTGACGGCCTGCTCCGTATTGCCGGACAAGTATTCGAACCATGCCAGCTTGGGAGCGACCGTATTATTTACTAGGAGACCGCCGTCGAAAGCGGAATAGAGGTACGTTTTTCCGGCCGTAATATTCTGCCTGTCGCCCGGGCTTAGCCACTGATCTGGGTTTGCCCGCGCCAATGCGAGCTCGTCGGGGATCTGAATGGTCTCAAATGCCGCTGCTCCGGCACGTTCGTTATTGCGTACCCAGCCGCTGTGAGCATTCAAGCCGATCCATAGCACCGCGAAACTCAAAAATGCCCATCCGGCTTTTTTAATTACTCCGGACGACTTCAGATTATGACGATAGAACGACAAGTCTTTCGCCCGGATCAGCCTCCAGGTTCGAAGTGCGAGAAACGTGGTAACAGCGGCAATTCCGACCGCCATCAGCATCGGAACGAGTTGGTAAACATCCCAAACAGCCAAAAAGCTCGCCAGAAACACGAATGCTCCCGCGATCTCTTCCGGCCAGGTCAGGGAGTAGTTTTTCGCGATCGTTTTCGGAACGCCGATAGCGGGTTTCCCAAAACCGAAATACAAAGCGTCGTTCGGACAGACGCTGATGCAATCCATGCACTTCATGCACCCGGGATCGACAACCATCCCGTATTGTTTTACCTCGGCGTGGACGAGAACGTTTGAAGTGCACGTGGCGGTACAGTGCCCACATTCATTGCAGGCATCGGTGACGCGGATCTTTCCGGGCGCAACCTGATCGGCGAGGCCGAAGAAACCGCCGTAAGGACATCCGTACGTGCAAAACCCCTTAGATCCCAAAAAATAGACGGTCATGAAACCGCAGACGAAGAGAAACGGAATGGCGACCCACACGGGCGGGAAAGTCGCCCAGAAATCGGCAGTGACCAAATGGTTTGTAAATTGTGGAAAAAGCGGTTCGCTTGCCGGCTTCGCGAAGAATCTGTACGCAGTGGGCCAAACGAACATATAAAGCGCTAGGATGAGCGGCACGAAGACCAGCAGGCGCGATCTAAACGCCTTGGGCGTGAGGCCGAATTTCTTTAACAGCCAGGCGCAGAAATCCTGAAGGGCAAGAATGTGACAGCCCCAGCCGCACACAAAACGCCCAAAGATCAGCGTCGCCAGGATCGCCAGCGTGAAGAAAATGAAACCCGCATTGATCGCTCCGTTCTGGAGAGTGTACATGCTCTCCGAAGGCTCGATCGGCGAGACCGTCGTGCCCATCATTCGCCATTGAATGATGTGCGCGATCATCAGCAATTGCAGAATGATCAGAGCCGCGGCCCGCCAGCGGCTGGTTCCGGATTTCTGTATCCCGCTTTTCTGAACTGCGGCCTTTTTTAAGACGGGGAGAGGGATCGACCGCTTTTTTGTCACTTTTTGGCTTTCACAACCACTTTTCATAAAATCGCTCAAGTTTTGCATCAGAAAGCCCGCAGAAGCATTTGATGCTGATCTCATTAAAACATATGCAAATGAATGATCCCATTTGCAGAACCACGTTGCTCTCCGGTCGAAAGCGGTCGCCCTGTATGATCAGCGGCGGTAATTTTCATCTTTGTCCACTCCACCGTGATGTGCTAAAGTTTTATCTGAACTTCCAAATAAGATGAGCTGAGTGCACGCTTGGACGTTTGGGCTGCTGATAATCAAGGGTAAACAATAGGAGTAATAATAATGAAGAAATTGCGGGACGGCCTGTTTAAGGTTGTTTTGTCGGTGTTAGCGTTGTGTCTATTGATCGTTATTGTTTTAAGGTTTTCTGAACAGGGAACCGTGGCCGGGCCGCAAGGTGAAACCGGGCGGCTTGAAAAGATGATCGTGGCAAATGGCAGTGTCGCGATGGACATCGATCTGAACCGGCTGGACGGAACCAATTCCCGGTCGCGAAAGAGCACGCTCCGTTTCACGGCAGCGCCGGAAACGTTCTTTACGATCCTTGCTTTTAATGATGAATTGCGCGGCTCCCTGCCCAGTTCAATGGGGCTGATCGCGCAGGACCCCGGGTTTGTATCTGCCACTTTAAAGGCCTCCTATAGTCAGCTCGTCATTGAAAGTATGCCGTCCGGCGGTGATTATGAACTGGTCGTTCGCGACGCAAAGACGGGTTTCGTTTACTTCAACATTGAAGGGCAGGAGTTTGACTATAAAGCCGAGGGCCGCGTTTTCAGCGTCCGAAACGGCAGGCTGCTGATCTCGAAAGAGTTTGCCGCGGAGCTTGGGCGTCCGTCGGAAACGGGATCCGGCGTTGGAGAAATATCCATTACGGCGACCATGCGGCCCATCGAGATCACACAGCTCGTTGAAGGCGAAGTCATATCGGACGTGATGCCTGCTCTCGGCAATGCCGAGGCCGGCGGTGTCCCCGGGCCGGATGTCGTCGTAGGTGACCTGATAGGGCTCGCACAATTTGGGAGCAGCAGCGGTACACAGGTCGGCCTCGCCGTGGGAACCGACTCGTGCAACTTCGGAACGGTCGATCTGAACTGGTTTGCCCTGCCCCTCAATGACCACCCCGTAATTCCCCAAAACCTTTATCGGATGAGCGGCGGAGCCTCGAACAATGAGCGATTCGAACAAATCGGTCAATCCAGCGTTAAACATGCGTTTACGGCATTGACCCAAAACCTGTGCGGCCTTGGCTGCAACGGCGTTGGCGGCAGCAGGCTTGGTTCCGGATGTTCGGACCCCTATTCAGCCGGCCTGAATGCGGGACCCGCTCTCGGCTCGCGAGCCTGGATAAATCCCTTTAACGGTTCGTATCCTCGGGGCGATTCCCCTACACCGCCCAACAATCACAACGGCCATGCTCACACAGGACCGTCGCACCGAATCCTCACGGAGACCAGCGACCTGAATTCGTCACTGAATGCCGGCGCAACCTACTACGCCGAAGCTCAATACATAACCCCGCACGAGTATGCATGGTGCCAGGCCAATCCGACACAGTGCAACATGTACAACAACGTCTCGTACCGAAGGTACAATGTCACGGGCACGACTTGCGCTCCCGGTTCCAGCGGATGCTACAGTTTCGTTCCGGCCGCCTCGACCGTTCGGGCCAAACGCGCCGTAGACGCGTGGACGGGAGCTACGGTTGTCGAGATCAAACCGGATTCGGGAAATGACGGCGTGGGAGCTGTCGCTTACAAAGTCACGAATCCTTCACCCGGAGTCTGGCATTACGAATATGCGGTCTATAATGAGAATCTCGATCGGGCTATTCAATCCCTGGGTATACCCATTGGAGCCGGAGTTACATTGAGCAACGTCGGATTCCGCTCGCCTCCGCAGCATCCCGGTTGGTCGAGCGACGGTACGCTGGGCAATGCAGGGTTTAGCAGTGCTCCGTGGACCCAGACACAGGCCGCAGGTGCCTTGACCTGGACTTCAGAAACCTTTGCCCAGAATCAAAATGCGAATGCTATCCGTTGGGGAACCATGTATAATTTCCGTTTTGATTCAAACCGTCCGCCGCAGACCGCGAATGCGACGATCGGCTTTTTTAAAACTGGAGCTCCGATCACCGTTCAAGTCCAGGGGCCGAGCGCCCTGTCCACGAACGTATCGGTTTCCGGCCGTATAACTACCTCGGCGGGACAAGGAGTGGCGAACGCCCGTGTGTCGATCACTGATTCAACCGGTAATATACGAGCGGCGATCACAGGTCCGTTCGGCTACTACCGCTTTGATAATGTCGCCACAGGCGGAACGTACACGGTCGGCGTTCAATCGAAGCGTTATACTTTCACCCCGCGGACGCTGCTGGTTAATGACAATCTCACGGATGTGGATTTTGTGGCCGGGACGTAGCGTCCAAGCCAAAGGCTAGAACTTAAGGCGGTCCTCGGGCCGCCTTTTTTGCGCGCAAAAAATCGCGGAAACTACCCTCGTCGCCGCGCTTCACTGTTAAATTGATAAAATTGGTGGAGACGAGGGGGATCGAACCCCTGACCTCTGCAATGCCATTGCAGCGCTC
>JACMMN010000292.1 GCA_014379075.1 Pyrinomonadaceae bacterium
GTCGAGAACATCAGCCTTCCGCCGGAAGTCGAGGCGGCGATGGACAAGCGTTCTTCGATGGGTGCTCTTGGCGACGCTCAGCAGTACATGCAGTTTCAGGCGGCCGACGCCCTTCGAGACGCAGCTCAAAACGAAGGCGGCGGTGCTGGATTGGGTGCGGGCCTCGGGGCTGGTTTTGCGGTCGGCGGCCAGATGGCGAATGCATTCGGAGCAGGCCCGCAGGCATCGGGGCCGGCCGGTTCGTCACCGGCGACAGTTGCCTGTCCGTCATGCGGAAAGCCAAATACCGCCGGAGTTAAGTTCTGTGCGGATTGCGGCGGCAAGATGGAGATCGCCAAGGTCCCCTGTGTAAAATGTAACGCCGAACTGCGTGAAGGAGCGAAATTCTGTTCAGAATGCGGCTCGTCGCAGGAGAAAGCTAAATGTACAAACTGCCAGTTCGAACTGGCGGCCGGTGCAAAATTCTGTCCGGAATGCGGGACGAAAACCGAGGTTTAGCGGCTTCGATGGGGAAGATTTAACCGGGTCAGTTTAGTGACCCGGCAGCATGGCAGGCTCAAATCGTAGCGAATTGTTTCAGGAGATTGATCATTGAGATTTCTCCTTTGAAGTAAGCCCTTTTCATCATGTCATCAGTGCTGACACCACCCGTCGGGTCGGGGTCGAAGGCCGGGTTGCGTTGCCGTCCAATCGCCATTTTCTGATTTCTGATGGCGGGCACATTCGGCACGACCAAAGTTTTTATGACGTTACGGGTAGCGTTCACATCGCCCAGTTCCGTAGGATAACTTTGTCGAGGCGCGAGAAAATCCGGATATCTCGCTGCATCGGCGGCACCCTGCACCTTTCGGGTAAAATATTCGGTCACCCCTTCATTAAGACGGGTTGACGTGTTCTTATTGAATATCTCATGGGTTAAAAGGTGCAGCAACTCGTGAATGAGGGTCGAGGGCGATGCCCTGGTTCGATTGATATAGATTTCGAATGGTTTGATCGCCTTACTGAAAAATCCGTTGATCTGGCACCCGACAGGTGGGGCACCTTGTCCTAAAGAATAATTCGAAATAAACGGTACTTCGTCCATGAACTTAACCATTACGTCGAAATCTCCTTCGCGGGCCCCGAGCAATGCCATCAAGCCCTGATTCCCCGTCATCCAGTCGGCGTATTTATTAGCTATCAACGTAAGTGCAGTCTTTAGCTGCTGTCTTTCCGTAGGGGTATTTGCCATCTCTGTCCTCCTATGTTGAAATTAGCGAAAACCAACATCAGCCGCGAATCCACTGGCTGAACTTCGCACGCTTGATCAGAACTGAGAATGTTGGCGGAAATTTTGTTTATAATATAAATGCATTTAGAAAAAAAGCAAGTCGAACTTTGTTGTTCAGGCAATATAATCATTTTGTAATTGACGGAGTATGAACATATGCCGATAAGCCCGGAACTTTTAGAAATTCTTCGCTGCCCCAAGTGCAAGGACAGGGTCGCAATAAAGCCGAACCAGAGCGCGCTCAAATGCATAAATCCGGAATGCCGCCTCGTTTATCCGATAAAGGACGAGATACCGGTGATGCTTGTAGACGAAGCCAAAGTGGAGGACTAGATGCGACACGGCGGCGCGGAGAAGAGGCGACGCGGGGAGCCCGATTCCGAAGTCGAGATAGATAGTGCCGCATTACCGCATGGCATTGACCTGGAACTTGGAATTGACTGGGAAAAAGTTAGGCGCGTGTTGGTCGTCCGACTTCGCTCGATAGGCGATACGGTCCTTGCTACGCCCTCGCTTATCGCTCTCAGACGTTTCCTGCCGGACGCTCGAATAGATATTCTGCTTGAGGATTGGGTCGCTCCGCTGCTGGACGGTTTTGATGCGGTCGATAACGTTCTGCCGGTCGGCAAAGGTTCGGCAAGTCGAATGAAGGCAGCGTGGCAAATACGCCGAAACCGGTACGATGTCGTTTTTAATCTTCACGGGGGAACGACCGGAACGTTTTTCACCTTCGCCAGCGGCGCCCCGCATCGCGTCGGCTTTACCGAATATCAATACAATTTTTTGTATAATCACCGGCTGTCGTCGTCGGCCGATTTCTGGCACCAAGACGTTACGCATTCGGCGGAACAGCAACTTGCTCTGCTGGGTTTTGTCGGAGTTCCGGTTAAAGACAGGCCGAAGAGCAGGCTGTTTGTTA
>JACMMN010000293.1 GCA_014379075.1 Pyrinomonadaceae bacterium
GAGAGCAACCCGAAATGAAGAAAGAGAATATTATGAAAAAATCCGAAACTGATTGGGATAGGATCAGAAATATGGGTGATAAAGATATTGATTTTTCCGATCTTCCGGAAGTCACGCCGGAAATGTTTGCCAATGCAGTCGTGCGAAAAGGCTTTAAGCCAGTTCCGCAGAAAAAACAGCTTACTTTAAGGATCGATCAAGACGTTATTGAGTTCTTTCGAAAACAAGGGCAAGGTTATCAGACCAAAATTAACCAGCTTCTTAGGGCATATATGGACGCCCACCACACGAAATAGCTTTGGGAACTTTTACTGATTTTTGGTGTCTAAAAACCATGAAAATATACAAACACGTTTCAAAAAAGGAGCGCAAACTTCTTGTCGTGTTTTGTTTTGTAGTGTTCGCAATGAGCGTGGCAAACATGGCATTTTTTGCTGTGGACAAATATAACGAAAAGGTTGAAGAAATTCAGCAAAATCTCATGAGGAAGGCAGAGGGAGGAATTGCGTGGGGTGTTTACGGTGATTATGGCGATGATCGACCATTCCGGAGATTTAGTTCCATTGTTTTCTCTTTTCTTGTTTTTATGCTGGTATTCAAATTTCAAAGTATTTGGGCATCAGCAGTTGGTTCGGCAATTAGTGTCATTATCTTTCTTCAATGGTTCCTGCGTGATTACCGGCTAATCGTACAAGAGGAATGCTGTCCTGAACTTCCAATCGCGAAAAAGCTGTTTCTAACGATATACCCATCCGATTATTTATTTTTCGTTCTAGCTAGTACGTTATTAATTTGGCAGATGTCGGTCATTCGGCGTTCAAAATTCAACTTCGTCCGAAGAAACCAAATCTTACCGTAAATGATCAAACTCCTCGCACTCGACCTGGACGGAACGCTGCTCAATTCCAAAGGCAAGATTCCCGAAGCTAATAAAATCGCTATCCGCAGCGCCGAAGATCAAGGCGTTCTTGTAACTATTGCGACAGGGCGCCGTTTTCGGGATGCTTTGCCTGTTGCGGCGGAATTGGAATTTAACGCTCCGCTGATCACGCACAACGGCGCACTTTTGAAATATGCGGAGAGTTTGGAAACGGTCGCTGCGTCGCTTTTGAATTACGGTACATCGCTGGAGATATTGCGTGTCGGCAAAGAGTTCGGCGGTGATGCATTAGTCAGTGTTGATCCGCACGGCAAAGGGACGCTGATGTTCGACACGGTTTCGGACGACAATATTCCGCTGCAAAAATATATTATCTGGTCGGAAAGTTTGCATGGGGACGATGCCCAAAAGTCGGTTATTCACGTCTCGTCGCTCGCCGATGAATTGACGGACAATGAGGTCATCCACATCTCGTTTTCCGGCGGCTGCGCTTCGATGGGAGAGATGGCGGACGTTTTGAAAACTGAGTTGGGCGACACGGTGACATTGCTTGCTACGATTTACCCGAAATTGGATTTCACGTTGCTTGATATTCTGCCCCCGAATGCTTCGAAAGGCCATGGTGTCGAAAAGCTGGCGGCAATCAACGGCTTATCAAGTGAAAACGTCATGGTCATCGGTGATAATTTCAACGATTTGGAAATGCTCGAATTCGCGGGCACGGCGGTCGTGATGGGAAACGCCGACCGGAGTTTGCTTGAACGCCCGGAATTTTATACAACTGTAAGTAATGACGAAAGCGGCGTCGCGGCAGCGATCGATAAATTTATACTGAATCAGGAGAATTTTTAAGTGGCTAATAGAATTGCGGTTATCGAAACGAATCACGGAACGATCAAATTCGAGCTGTTGGAAGACGACGCTCCGAAAACGACGGAGAATTTTCGCACTCACGCGGCGAACGGTTATTATGACGGCGTAATTTTTCACCGGATCATACCGAACTTCATGGTTCAGGGCGGCGATCCACTCGGTGAAGGCTACGGCGGCGAATCCGCGTGGGGCGGAAAGTTTGACGACGAAATTAACCGCACGTCTGATCTTTACAGCGGCGTATATGAAAAAGGCACGGTCGCAATGGCGAATTCCGGCCCGAATACCAACGGCTCGCAGTTTTTTATCATGCATATCGATTATCCGCTGCCGCCGAGCTATACCAAATTCGGCAAATTGACCGAAGGGCAAGAAGTCGTCAATGCGATTGCCGAAGTCGAAACTAATCAAAACGATAAACCGCTTGAACCGGTCGTGATGAACAAGGTCTATATCGAGGAACTTTCAGCGTAAGTAAAGGTTCGAGCGAGTCCTCCTCTTACTTGTCTTTTTCGGTTTTAGTTTGTCTCTTCAGTGGCCGAGATTTAAGATCGACCACGGAGCAAGAGGAATATAAATCCGAACAAGAGAAGATTAGCAAGCTTTCTCTCCGGACAAAGAATTTGTATATGAATATTGGAACATTGATTTTGTTTTTGATATTGGCGATCGCTTTGGTTTCATGCGCCGAAAATAAGCCGGTAAGAAATGGCTCAGCCAATGCGGCGCCCGAAGTTAAAAAAGGCGTGACGCCCGTTGCCGATAACGAGATAGCCGTTATCGAAATGGAAAATTCGGCGGCCTTCGGAACGATCAAGATCGAACTTTATTCAAACATTGCTCCGAAAATGGTCGCTCGGTTCAAGGAACTTGCAAAGGAAGGTGTTTATGACGGCACGACGTTCCACCGGATCAACCCGTCCGTCATTCAGGGTGGCGATCCGAACTCCAAGGACGACGACCCGTCAAACGACGGCCAGGGCAAATCCGCAAAACCAAGTGTCGATGCTGAATTTTCTGATATGCTTTATGAGACCGGAATTGTCGGTGCGGCACGGAGCACTGATATAAATTCGGCGAATTCGCAGTTCTTTATCACCTTGAAACGTGAAGCTGCTTTCGATAATAAATACACAATTTTCGGCAAAGTTATCGACGGAATGAACAATGCCCGTACGATATCCGGCGTCCAGCCCAAAGATGGAGAGCGGCCCGTGGAAGCAGTTAAAATTAAATCGATCACTTTTCAGCCGAAGAATTGAAGTATGATTGTAAATAGCCGTAACCAAGCTTTTTTGTTCAAAAACTAACCGAAATCTCGGCCGACGGTCGATTTTTGCAAGCTCGCGTAGCTCAGCTGGATAGAGTGCTTCCCTCCGAAGGAAGAGGTCGCAGGTTCGAACCCCGCCGCGAGTACCATTTTCCAAGAAAAAGGCGTCCGAATTCGGACGCCTTTTTCTTATGTTATTGAGAACGGTCTCCGCCGCTGCCGTCCGGTCTGACCTTCAGCATCGGATCGCCTATCAATGCCCATGAGAGACGCACATCGCCACCGCCCGGAATAGACGTTTTGGCATCCTTGATCAGATCGCCCATGCGCGTGATATTGCCGGCATTAAGCTGCTGGTAGAAACGAGTCGCCATTAGCTCCTGGATATCCGCGGTGGTCAGCCCTGTCGATGCCCACGCGGCAACCGCACCGCCGTTTGTCGAATCCACCAGCGTTTCCGCCATGCTCTTGAAGGTTAAATTGAGGAAATAACCGTTCAGGCAGGTCAACATCGTGAATATGGATTGGTTGTTGGCATTAGTGAGCTGCGATACATTGCCGTTCCAGAAGAAACCGGTTGAGTGCCAGGCACCCGTGGTTCCGTGGCCGGAATAATTGACAATATATTTGCCGGTATTTATTCCATTGATCAGCGTCGCCTGCGAACCCTGACTCAGCCTGTTCACCATCGTCACCGGCATTGTGTCCGGGAGCCTAGATCTGAGCCGGTTGCTCATGCCTTCAAAATCATATCCATTAGGTTCGTCGAATGCGAATATGGCCCCGCGATCAAAGGACTGCATTGCAGGCTGCTCAAATGCAATAACCTTGCCGAGGGCATTACTAACAGTTTGAGTATTACGGGCCGAAATCCTTCCGATAGCGATCTCCGACAATCCATCCCCGTCAAAATCCGCAAGTGCTTCGTCACTGCCGGTTTCCGTATAAACAGTATTCACCATGCGGGTCGGCACGAGATTAAAATAACCGGTTCCCTCATAATTTCTCGAGTCGTAGGACGCATCACCAAGAAGCAATACGTATCGCGGAGGCGTCGCCCAATTGGACGCTGCATAATTAAGAAAACCTTTTATTGAATCGGCGCTCAGTACGCCATAGTTAAATTCGTCGTAAATTTCCTCAATATCCACGACTTTCACCGTAAAACCCTGGCCGCGTCGATAGTCCGCCCAGGTTTCTGCCTGAGCAAGCCACGTTTTATAAGAAATTATAACTAGGTCGGCGTTATGCGTCGGGACCGCTAGCAGAGCAGGATCGTTCGGCGTGATCGACGCTGCCGCAAGAACGGCCGAATCTTCGACAGCAAACATTAATCGCGATCTGGCTGCCGGCAGATCAACACCGAACGACATTCCAGTCGGCACGACGTTATAGTTCGTGAGAATTCTTGGATTACCTTCATAGGTCACGTCAAACAGCCGCAGATTTAACGAAGTAAAGCCTTCGAGCTTTGCAATTTTGAGGCTGGGTGAAACAAATGAAAGACGATTTTGCTCTGAACGGTATTTCCGTGCATATTCCACACTGGCAGAATCGAAAAAGCTAATGTCGCCGCCGCCGGTCGCGGTCATAGTCAAACTATTCGAACCTTCGATCAGGAATGAGGTCGGAATAGCAAAGGTTTTCGAAAAGGCATTGTGGGCATGTCCCGTGGCCATGCCGAGAACGTTGCCGTTCAAAATAATTTGCACCGTATGCGCCCCAAGCGTAAAGCCTTGAAAATCCAACCGGATAGAAGATTCCGTCCTGGTGAAATCGATACCGCTAAGATTGAAAGCATACGGATTGGGTGTCGTAAATACTGCGCGGCCCCAATAGTTTTCGGGTTCGCCATTTAGAATGTCGCCGATATAAGAAGTGCGTTCCTTTCGAACTGCCTTTTGGCCATAATTCGGGGAAATCGCCGTACCTAAAGATGGGCGTATAACTCTCGACTGCATGCGTTTGCCAGCGTCGGCTCCGACGATAAGATAATACAAGCGCGTATCACTTTCGACCCTGTCGATTCCCTTTCCGTAAAATTCGATATAATCGCCATTGGCCCCAATAATAATCGACTGCTGAACACCTTCAACGTAGAGCTGCCAGAGCGAGGGATCGCTGCTTACATTAAAGCCCTGCGCTTGAAGTTCGGCCCGGCCCACTCGATACAGACCTTCGCGGCGAACACCGATCTTTACACCGGGTTGCGAAATGACCGTCCTGTGAGTATCCGGATCCGCAACTGAACTATTCGCCTGGATTTCGTCATTCAATTCATCTGAGATCGATAATTTGCTGGAATTGAGCCGACTATTCAAAATCTTCGCACTCCGAGAGTCGCTTTCCAGAGAATTTTCCGCCGATATTCTCGCATCGGCCGCGTATTTCGCTGCAAATATCTCGCTGCTCAGACGCTTGCCGCTCATCGGTATCGTTTCAATAATGTAGGCCGCTCCGATGCTGCCTCCTTCATCGTAAAAACTGTATCTATCGCCATAGGTCGGAGCCTCACTAACACGGATGGCCGAACCGAGCACCATATCCGGCGTTACCTGGCTTTTGCCGGCGGCATCGATCCGGTAAACCAGAAAACCGGCATTGCCGCGCTCCAGAGTCATTTGCCATTCAATAAATACGCCGTTGCCGTCATAATAAGCTTCCGTTTTTGAAAAGCTGGTGTTCGATTCATCCGCATCGGGGCTGGTGAACTTGGCGGTCTTACCGGCAATATTCGATCCTGCGTTTTGCGCAAAGATCGGCGAACTTGCCGAGATCGTTAATATCGCGAGAAGGAAACCGGTGATCGTTTTTTTCATTGCTTGAAACTCCTGGGGGAAACGCGGCTGAGTGCCAAAAGTGCCGCCTCGGATTAAATTTACTATAAGGCACGATAATCGCAAACTTTTTATTGAATTTTATCTTACGAATATTGGCGTAATTGCGGCGATTTCCGCCTCGTAATATAGACCGCGAAACATTGTCGCGAAAGCTAATACCCAATAAAGTCCGATTTGTTCCCAATTTCCATGAGATTCGAAAATTGTAGACAAAGATATTGTTCGGCTATATTTACTTTTCAGATTCGCGGCTTCGATATTAGGTAATTTACGCGTTTTTGGAATCGGCCCCTTCTTCTTCACCCAATAGTTGCCGAAGCACATATTGAAGAATTCCCCCGCCTTTATAGTACTCCAACTCGATCGGCGTATCGATCCTGAGGATCAACGAGACATCTTCCGTCGAACCGTCACTCCGATAAATTTTCAATTGTACAGTCTGTCGAGGTTTTACATCAATTCCCGCGAGCCCGGAAAGATTGAACGTTTCCGTACCATCCAGATTTAAGGTAACGGCCGATTGGCCATCCTGAAACTGCAGAGGAAGAACTCCCATGCCCACCAGATTCGAACGGTGGATTCGTTCAAATGATTGGGTTATAACGGCTTTAACACCCATCAGCCGGGTTCCTTTGGCGGCCCAGTCTCGCGAGCTGCCGGTGCCGTATTCCTGTCCGGCGAAGATCACGAGCGGCGTTGCCTCTTTGTTATATCGCATTGCAGCGTCGTAGATCGACATTTCTTCGCCGTCAGGCTGGTGCCTGGTTACGCCGCCTTCGACCGGGGCAACCATCAAATTCTTGATGCGAACATTGGCGAATGTTCCGCGAAGCATCACCCGGTCATTGCCCCGCCGCGACCCGTAAGAATTAAAATCCTGCGGCTCGACACCCTGCTCCTGCAGATAAGTGCCGGCGGGAGAATTTGCCTTGATCGCTCCGGCAGGTGAAATATGATCGGTCGTCACCGAGTCGCCGAAGATCGCGAGCGCTCTGGCATCGGAAACGTCGGTAAAATTACCCGTTTCCATCGAAAAATCGTCAAAATACGGCGGTTCCTGTATGTAGGTTGAGTTCTTGTCCCATTCGTAGATCTGTCCGACGCTGGTTGCGATATCATTCCAAAGCGGATTCTTTTCCGCAAATTCACTGTACAGTCTGACGTACGTTTCAGGATCGAACGCCGTCTGTAAAACGTCTTTTACCTCGTCCTGTGAGGCCCATATGTCCTTTAGAAAAACGTCCCGGCCTTCGCTGTCTTTACCGATCGGGTGTAGGTAGACATCCTTAATAACCGTTCCGGCAAGAGCGTAAGCAACAACGAGCGGCGGCGACATCAGGAAATTGGCTTTAACGTTCTGATGAACGCGGGCCTCGAAATTGCGGTTTCCCGAGAGTACGGATGCCGCGATAATGTCATTGTCGACGACCTCTTCTTCGATGGCGGAATCGAGCGGCCCGGAATTGCCGATGCAGGTAGTACAGCCGTACCCAACCAGGTTGAATCCGATCTGATTTAGATATTTTTGAAGTCCTGCCTTTTCCAAATACTCGGTAACGACGCGCGATCCGGGAGCCAGCGATGTTTTGACGAACGCAGGAACCTTCATTCCTTTTTCCACCGCTTTTTTGGCTACTATGCCGGCGGCGATCATTACACTTGGATTTGAAGTGTTTGTGCAGGACGTGATCGCGGCTATAAGAACGTCGCCATTGCCGATCGTGGTCGAAACCGGTTCAGGCGGAGCGATCTCTCCGTCAGGTTCAACTCTATCCGGAGTTGGCCGATTATTCATCATTTCAACTTCCGTTGTAACGCTGGTATTCTTCTGACTAATTTCACCGAGGATCGGCAGCGGAATGGATTTCGAGCTCTGGTCGCCGCCGCCCGTAGCGGAACCGGTGGAAACGCCGCCCATCGTAACCATGTAACGTTTTTCGAGATCGGCCGCCAGTTTTCCATAGCCGCCGTCGGCGACCGGCTGGCTAAAAAGTTCGATAAAGCGGTCGTCCAGATTAGAAAGCTCAATGCGGTCCTGAGGACGTTTCGGCCCGGCGACCGATGGCGAGATCGTTTGCAGGTTAAGATCGAAACATGTCGAATAATCGACTTCACCTTCGAGCGGTATTCCGAACATTTCCTGTGCGGAGTAATAATTACGGATCGTCTCGATCTGTTCGGCCGTCCGGCCGGTGGCGGTAAAATATTCTAGTGTCTTTTCGTCAACGCCAAAGAAACCCATCGTCGCGCCGTATTCAGGCGCCATATTGGCAATAGTCGCACGGTCGGTAGCGTTCAAGGCAGCCGCTCCCTCGCCAAAAAACTCAACAAATTTTCCTACGACGTTGGCCTTACGAAGCATTTCAGTGATGCGCAGCACAAGATCGGTTGCGGTCGTTCCTTCGGACAATTCTCCGGTCAAATGGACACCAACGACATCGGGTGTGAGAAAATAAACCGGCTGGCCGAGCATTCCGGCTTCGGCTTCGATCCCGCCGACGCCCCAGCCGACGATCCCGAGGCCGTTTATCATGGTCGTATGCGAATCAGTCCCGACCAGAGAGTCCGGAAAATATACACCGTCACGCTCAAACACTCCCTTGGCCAGAAATTCGAGATTGACCTGATGCACGATACCGATTCCGGGAGGAATAACGCTGAAACCGCTAAAAGCCTTTGTGCCCCATTTCAGAAAGCGGTAACGCTGCTCGTTACGCTTAAATTCCATTTCGGTGTTGCGCTGGTATGCTGCTTCGCTCCCGGCATAATCCACCTGCACCGAATGGTCTATTACCAGATCTACCGGCACGAGCGGCTCGATCACGCCGACGTTCTTACCCATTCTTAAAACAGCGGATCGCATCGCCGCCAGATCGACAAGCAGGGGAACACCCGTAAAGTCCTGCAAGATGACGCGGGCAACGACGAAAGGAATTTCCTCGGTTCGCTCGCTTTCCGCCAACCATGAGGCAAGTGCCCTGACATTGTCCTCGCTGACCTTCTTACCGCCGTCGAAATTCCTCAAAACGGACTCCAAAACAATGCGGATAGAAATCGGCAGACGAGAAATTTTACCGATGCCTTCGGCTTCGAGCTGCGGAAGCGAATAAAAGATCCCGTCCTGCCCGGAGCCGGTGCGAAATGTTTGACGCGTGTTAAATAGATTATGTGTCATGGTAGTAGTGAATATGATATCTATTTTAAGACTAAATTGCTTTTTAAGCCAATTATGCGAAGGACTTGGTACAAGTTTCGACACAAAAGAGTTACCGTAGAATACGAACCCGTCTTGAGAGAGGTTAAAGACAAAATGAACATTTGGCACGAACTTCTCGAAACAGCTATCCAGGCACCTTCGCCGCATAATGTTCAACCCTGGCGCGTAAAAGTCTTAAACGAAACAGAGGCGGAACTACACAGAATAGATATATTGGTTAAAGCTCTTCTGAGTTCACGTTTCAGATTGCTTCTTGGCTCGCGAAGAAGCACGTTTTGAAGCGTGAACTCAGAATCCTTACGAGATAAAAGGCCCTTTTCCGTTTTTGCCGATTCTTATATCGCTGATCCAGTTCAGCCACCTATGTTTTAGGGCCTTCGGAGCAAGGAATTCAGTGATGCCGGTTGTAGTGCTTTGTTTCCCGCCCGGCATTGTCAGCGTGATCTCGCTCAAAAACCGCAAATAGTAAAAGCTGGAATCGATGATCTTGAGCGGTTTTACATTAAGTCTGAAATCGTCTTCCGAGATCAGCCGAAGCCGTGTTGGATAGCGGATGCCGTATTTGTCGCGGACATAATTTTGCTCTTCGTATTCGACGTTTCGTTCATGGAGTTCGCCGTCCTGGACTACAAAAAGCTTTGTGTTCGGATTATGGTCTCCGATCTCGCAATAGCGGTAAAAAACTGCCGTCGCATCAGTAAAATGAGCACGGCCCCAATGCCAGTCCCGTACCGTTTTCGCAAGCCAGCGGTTATCCAGATTATGATCGTGATAACCCGATCCGCGAAAATTTACCGATTCGGCAGCATTCCCCTTTCGGTCGAAAAGGCTTATTTTTCCCGAGACATCCGAACGCGGAGCCACCATGTTCCAGCAGTGTGCACTTTCCTTATAGCAGAACGCCTGCGGCGAGAAATCGGATTCGATAGAGAGCCATTCCAAGCTGGCCTCCAAGCGGCGATCACGCGACAGTGCCGCACTTATCGTAACTAGATATCCGGAACCGTATGACGCGGATTGGAAGCGGAACGAACAATCGCCGATCGTGCATTCCGGCGATGTTTCGCTCGCCGTAAAAGCGCTTCCCGGATACTCGTTGATAGCCCGGTAGACAGGCTTTCCGTCACGGAAATACGTGAATGAAACCGCCGGGTATTTGTCAGGACCGCCTGTACCAGCGGTTGGTACGGACTCTTCATTGTTAAAAGTTTGGAACGGTTCAGGGCGGATGGCGTCCGCACCTTTGCTGATTGACCTTAACTCCGCACCGTGCGCCACACCACTGGTTGACGCAGGCGGTTCTGATCTGTTGTATCTGGGAGAATAAACGAAATTGTCGAGGAAAACGATAACCACGGCTTCCTTGCCATCGTCCGATAAGGCGTCGAAATACCACCACTCATAAGCCTTCGTATCTTTTTGCGGATGCCATACGTCAGCAGCGACGCTTGAGGAGAAAGCGAACGTGTCCGAGGGAGATTTTGGGGCCGCCACGGTCATATTCAGTATTTGGAGGAATTATCTTTGAAGTACCGTAAAAGAATCGCAGAAATCGAAAAATATGGCAAACTTTTGCATCATTAATGAATCTTTAGAGTTTGTTGACCTCTTCCCGATACTTTATCGAAAAAGGAGATCAGATGAATAGAACGACTAAGACCCCATTGTTGAGTTTGGCTGCATTTATTGCTCTTTTTGCGACGGCTTGCCCGGATCGCGTAAGCATCGCGGATATCGAGGCGAACCCGTCAAAATATCAAAACAAGGAAGTGGCGATAGCAGGAACGGTGCGCGACAGTTATGGCCTTTCGATACCGGGAACGCCGATTCGCGGCGGAGCATATAAAATTGATGACGGCACGGGTTCGATCTGGATCGTGACGGAAGACGGCGTTCCTACAAAAGGAGCGCAGATCGGAGTAAAAGGGACGATCGGAAACGGCGTTAGCTGGAAGGGTAAAAATTACGGACTCGGTATGTACGAAAAGGACCGCCGGTTCAAAAAACGTTAGTTGTTTTTCAACCTTGATGACAAAGAAAGAGCAGCAAGCTAAAATGCAGGCTGCTCTTTCTTTTATGACAACGCTACTCGACATTCTAGACCGTCACTTTTCGCGGCTGCATAAGCGGTCGTGCTCATTTGTCGAATTAATTCCCGCGGAAGATCTTTTTCGGAAACCCCGCGACCTGCCGCGAACCTTTACAATGTTCTCCTGCGGCGAATATGTTCTGAGATCGGCGGCAGCGGTCGAACAGTGCTTCGGCGGAATCACCGCGAGGCAGTGGGACGACCCGTTTGAATGGACGCTGCCGGAACGACTTTCGACGAACATAAAGATAGTTGAATATTTGGAAGATGTGGAACAAACACGGCAAAAAGGGTTTGCTTTTTTTACTTCGGACGATGATCTGCGAAGAACTCTGCCTTCGCCTGGGACATTGAAATCGATATTCGAACTCCTCCTTGAGACGATTGCCCGCGCCGAACATTTTCAGGGCCGGGCATTCGCTGTTTTTCAAATGTTCTCGAATGAAAAGCTTCCCACGACCTGACTTCATCCCCATTAACAAAAGTGCTAGAAGGCGTGAACTCAAAATGGTTCCTTTGCATTGCGAACTTTTTCGTGTAAAAATTCGTTAGATTTCGAGTCTTGAGATTTTTGGAGTTAAATGATGCATTGTCCCCGATGCGGCCAGCAGCAAATTTCCGAACAGACGAAATTCTGCTCGCGGTGCGGCTTTCAACTCGGTTTGGTTTCAGAACTTCTCGTTCATGGCGGAGTTTTGCCGCAATTAGCGGAGCTGAGCAGAAACAGAAGCATATTTACGAGGAGAAACGGGGTGGCCTTCAGTCTTCTCTGGTGCCTGTTTTTTCTTTTGATCATGACTCCCCTTTGGGGAATTTTAGACGTCGATGAACTTGCCGGAGCATCCGCGATAATCGGAATTTTTGGCGGGCTGATGTTTCTGGTTTCGTCGATGTTTTTCCTAAAAAAAGCTTCGCCGTCTTTTGATCTGCCTCCAAGTATAACGCAAAATCAGCAACCAGCGAATCTTTACGGTGCGCCCAGTATGAATGCTCTTCCGCCGCAGCAGAGCCAACCGGTTTCGACCTATATGGCTCCCGAAGGTTCATGGCGTGCGGCCGATACGGGAGATCTGGCCCGCCCTGGAAGCGTAACCGAAGGCACTACGAAACTTTTGAAAAAAGATCAGGAATTATAAAGGATGATAGAAATGCATTGTCCCAAATGCGGCCAGCAGCAAGTTTCCGAAGACACGCGGTTTTGCTCGCGGTGCGGTTTTTTATTGGCGGGCGTTAGTGAAGTCGTTGCGAATGGCGGCCTATTGCCCGGCAGTCAGTCCACGCAGCTGCGGTCCGGCCCTACACCTCGCAGCACCGGGTTAAAACAAGGGCTGTTTATATTTTTGCTCTCATTTCTGTTGGTTCCACTAGCAATTGTAATCTCGCAGGCTCTTCAAGCGGATGAATTTGCTTCCGTCATCATTACGATTATTCTAACGGTTGGCGGAATACTTAGAATGGCATATGCACTGATGTTCGAATCGGGAGAGCCGAGTGGAGACCGTCATAACGAGGCGGACATCAAGGCGGAGGGATCGAACTTTTTCAACCGGCAGCCAAAGCCGAACGAGCTCCCGCCGCATCAATCAATTCCTATATCTGCATACGTTCCGGCCGGAACTGGTGCGTGGCGAGACACTAACGAACTAAACGAACCCGGAAGCGTTACCGACAATTCAACCAAACTCCTGCAAAAAGAGGAACAGCTTTAACCCATTAAGGCGGCTGGTCAAGCGGGAACCCACTAGTAACCGATCGCTTCTCCGTCGCTCCGCGAATCGATGGCTCCCAATTTCACGCCGTCGTCATCGATCATGATTCCGGTCGCGGACGCAATGTTTCCCGGTCTGCCCGCGAATTTGTGGCCGTACGATGAAAGAATTTTCATTGTATCGGGGGACATTCCGTACATCTCGTAGTTGATCTCGTCGGGAAACCACTGGTGATGAACGCGAGGGGCGTCGATCGCCGTCTGGATGTCCATTCCGTGATCGATAACGTTGATAACCGATTGCATTACAGCGGAAATAATCCGCGGGCCGCCTCGCGCTCCGAGAGCAAACCAAACCGAGCCGTCTTTTTTTAGGACAATCGTCGGCGTCATCGATGACAAAGGGCGTTTTTGCGGCTGCACGGCGTTCCTTTCACCTTGTATCAATCCATAGAGATTTGCCTTGCCCGGCTTTGCCGCAAAATCGTCCATTTCGTCATTTAACAGAACTCCCGTGCCCTTCGCAGTGACGCGGGAACCGTAAAGATCATTGATCGTGTAAGTATTGGACACAACATTTCCTGCCGCGTCGGCAATCGTGTAATGCGTTGTTTCCGTGCCTTCGGAGCCGGCAATCTGGCCGTGGCCGATCTCGGTGCTGGCTGTAGCTTTGCTCAGATCGATTGTTGCCCTGCGCTTTTCGAGATAGGTTTTGTCCAGCAAATTCGCAACCGGAACATCCGCAAAATCCGGGTCGGCCATAAATTCCGCCCGATCGGCGAACGCGCGGCGTGACGCTTCGATCAGAACCTGATATTTGGCAGCCGAATTGTGTCCCATCGCTTTAACGTCATAGGCCTCAAGCATTCTCAACACCTGAAGCATAACGATCCCGCCGGAACTCGGCGGCGGCATTGTCAGTATCTCGTAACCGCGATAGGTTCCGCGCAGCGGCGTTCGCTCTTTCGCCTCGTACTTCTTTAGATCTTCGAGCGTGATCAGGCCGTTGTTCGCCTTCATATCGGCGGCGATCAATTGGGCCGTTTTGCCCGTATAAAATTCCTTTGCTCCCTGCACTTCGACGCGCGAAAGAGTTTGCGCCAATTCAGGCTGCTTGAAAAGGTCGCCTTCCTGAAAGTATTTACCGTTATTGAGAAAAATACGATTGCTGTCCGGATATTTTGCGAGATGCTCCTTGAACGCGATAAGAAGATTTGCGAGCCTGTCCGTCAGCACGTAACCGTTTTGAGCCAAAAGACGTGCGGGCTGCACAAGCTGTTTCCAGGTGATCTTCCCGGAACCGTGTTTTCTGAAGGCAAGGTCGAACCCCGCAAGCGTTCCGGGAACACCGGACGCGCGGTAGCCAATGGTGGACGAACCTTCGCCGCGAATCAAATTGCCATCCTTATCCACGAAAACATCACGCGTCGCCGCCAGCGGCGCTTTCTCACGGTAATCGATAGCAAATGTTTTGCCGTCTTTTTGGCGGATCATCATAAATCCCCCGCCGCCGATATTTCCAGCCTCAGGATAAACTACCGCAAGTGCCAGCCCAACCGCGATAGCCGCATCCACCGCGTTACCGCCTTTCTTTATGATATCGATCCCGATCTTGGAGGCCAGTTCGTGCTGGGACGCGACCATCGCGTGCTTTCCCCGGACCGGTTCCGGAGTCGCAGCGACTGCTTGTAATGGAGCCAGCGAAAAAATAAACGAGGCGAATACAAAGCAGACGAGAATGATTTGAATCGTGGTCTTTTTCATACTGGAACTGTAACAAAAGATAAAATTTCCTACAAACGGCAGACGATGCTGACGAAACAATCATTATCCAGAATGAAACCGGATGCTGTTTCCTGTGCTCCTCTTAGTCATCCTTTTTCTCTTATTACGTGGTTGGAGACCAAACCACGGGGCAATAAAAACAAGAATGACGAGATCAGCAGCAATACCGTTTGCAGTTCTAGTTTGCGGCATTAAACTGTTTTTACTAAACCAAGCTTCGCTAGAACTGCGATCCTAAGTTAAAGTATTATTCAATTAGCTTTAACTTTCTTTTAGACAAGAAAATATACTTGGAATGACCGAAGGCGACAGTACGGGTAATGTTTTTATCACCTTTTTCACCCAAAAACCTGGTGCGAAAAATCGGGCGCTTGCCGTCCCGCATCCGTCGAAGTCTTTCTGAATATCGCTTCTACGCTTACCTGGCCATTTTGGGGCCCGGACTGATCGCTGCCAACGCAGGCAATGATGCAAGCGGTATTGCGACGTATTCAACCGTGGGCGCCGGGTTCGGGTACACTCTACTCTGGACTTTTATCCCGATCACTTTAAGCCTTATCCTAGTTCAAGAAATGTGCGTGCGCATGGGCGTCGTAACCGGTCAGGGCCTAGCCGATCTGATACGTGAACAATTCGGGGTACGCTGGACGGCATTTGTTATGATCGCGTTGCTGATCGCTAACACGGGCGTCATCATTTCCGAATTCGTTGGAATAGCACAGGCGTCCGAGCTTCTCGGGATTTCGCGCTTTATCGCCATTCCGCTGGTATCGGCGCTGATTTGGTGGCTCGTCGTAAAAGGCTCGCAGAAAAAAGTGGAGACGGTGTTCCTGCTCATGTCTCTGGTTTTTTTCGGTTACATAATTTCCGCTTTCATTGCGAAGCCCGATTGGGCCGAGGTCGCCGTCAACGTAGTCCAGCCGAGTTTCAGCATGGATACGGTTTATCTTTTTACCGTAATGGCCCTCATAGGTACTACTATCACTCCTTTCATGCAGGTGTATGTTCAATCTTCGGTCGTCGAAAAGGGTATGGACAAGGATGATTTGCCGCTAGTCCGTGCGGATGTGATCGTCGGAACGGTCTTCGCCTGCACTGTGGCGGCCTTTATTGTCATTTCTACCGGAGCTACGCTGCATACGCAGGGTATTACACAGATCGATTCCGCGGCAACCGCAGCGGAATCGCTGGCTCCGATTGCGGGCGTATATGCAAAATATCTTTTTGCGGTGGGCCTTTTCGGAGCTGCAATGCTCGCAATGGGAGTGATTCCGCTCGCCACCGCCTATTCATTGAGCGAAGCACTGGGTTTTGAAAAAGGGCTCTCGCGTTCATTTCGCGAAGCTCCTATTTTTCTGGGTATTTTTACGACGCTAATCCTGGCCGGTGCGATAGTGGCGATGATTCCAGGTATTCCACAGATCAAACTCTTGCTCTTCACGCAGTGCATAAACGGCCTTCTCCTGCCCATAGTATTAACTTCAATCGTTAAGCTGGCGAATAATTCCGACATTATGGGCGAACATAAAAATTCGTTAACGTTCAATATCTTCGCGTGGACGGTAACGGCCATAGTTTCCGTGCTGTCATTGTTGTTGATTGGTAGAACGATTACTGATATGTTGTTCTAATTCTATGCCTCCGTCCTCATTTCAAAAACGGGCTGTTTTCTTCGTCGCCTTCTCCGGAATAGTCACTTTAATACTAATTGCGTTCCCGCTCGTCGAGGGCTGGCTCCAGGATTTTGTCCTGCCGCAATTCGCCTTGCAGATCTTAGACGGCAAACTCCTGAACACCGACAGATCCGAACCGAGCATGATGTCGAGCACGACAGTCAGCCTCGTCGTCAATATATTCCACATTATCAAGATATTTTTGTGGATGGCCTTGATAATTGCAGTGGTTCGTTTTATCACATTTTTGATATTTCAAACCGTTTTGCGGTCATCCAGCCAGTCCGAGATTTCGTCGCTGCTAAAAACGGTTCTCTCGATAATCATCTACATCGTTTCGTTTTTTATTATTTTTCAGTCGCAATATCCGGGTGTTCAGCTGGGTGCCTTGTTTAGCGGTTCAGCCATACTCGGAATTGTTGTCGGCCTTGCCTTGCAGGATACTTTGGGAAATCTTTTCGCCGGTATTGCCCTTCAGGCAGATAAGCCGTTTCAGGTTGGAGACGTCGTCACGATCTCAAATCGCGGCAGCGGCGTTATCGAGACCGTCTCGTGGCGCGGTGTAAAGATCAGGACGTTTCAAAACAAGCTTCTTGTGATGAGCAATGCAGTAATGGGGAAAGAAACGATCGAAGTAGCGCCCCGCGACAATCTCAATGCCCGTATCGTTTTCTTTAACACGGTTTACAGCAGTTCTCCGTCGAGGACGATCCAGTTGGTACGTGAAGCTGTACGACAAACGGAAAATGTTTCTCAAAAGCTCCGGCCTATAGTTCGTATACTTAATTTCGGTGACAGCGGCATTGAATGGGAGGTTAAATATTGGGCCGATGATTACACGCGATATAACGATACGGATGCACTTGTAAGGCAACGGATCTGGTATGTTTTTCAAAGGGAGAATATCCATTTTGCTTACCCTACGAGGACCATACATATAGAACCCAAGCGGGCGGAAGCAAGCTTGGACGAATATTTAAATACGACCGCGGAACTTCTCCACGCTGTGCCCATCTTTGCTCCGCTTTCAGATGAAGAACTAGACAAATTAGCGCAAGGATCGACGAATCGGGTTTTTGCCCCGGGCGAGGCAATCGTGCGAAAAGGCCAGGAAGGCAAGTCAATGTTCGTTATTGTCCGCGGGGCAGTCGATGTTCAGATCCCCGAGAATGGCCTGCCGAAGACGATCAACCGACTGCGCGACAATGACTTTTTCGGCGAAATGAGTCTGCTCACCGGCCAGCCCCGGTCAGCCACGGTTGTCGCCTCGGAAGAAACAGAAGTTCTTCAAATTAAAAAGACTTCTCTTAAGCCGATTTTTGAGGCGAATCCGGAATTGGTGGAATCGATCGGGCAAATAGTGGAGCAGCGGCGGGCGCTTCTTACGCCTGTTTTAGGATTAGAGACGGCCGCGGTTGAGGACATGGATCAGGGTGTTTTCAGCTCAATACGGAAATTTTTCGGGTTAAAATAGCTTCGAAAAGCTGCAAGCCGTTACTGAACGTTCTTATCGTAGATGTCGTGAAGAACCTCGGTAATCGGCTTTCGATTGGAAAACGGATCTTCCTTCGTTCTTTTTGACGTTTTTTTCTCGGCGCTATTGTTTGTCAACCTGCCGTTATCGGCTGTCGGCCGGGTTTCCTGTTTACTATGGAGCGTGTCGTCAGTAATGCTTCGTCGCTCCGGGCGTTCGGCGGACTGATCCGAGTAATCGATCTCGGTAATTTCACCGCCGGCTGATCCGTTCAATTGTTGAACATCGAGCTTCGATGATTTTGAACGGCTTTGTTCCAACAGGTTCTTTGCTCTTAATTTACGTGCGCGTTCCAGAGCCCGCACCGCTGCCGAAGTAAGCGGCGCATCGGCGGGATCGCGTTCTATCTTTCGCAGGACTTTTACATAGGTTCTCAATTCCGGAGAAGGAAACGCGTAAGTCAATTCATCGGCGGTCTCATTTTCTACAACATAAGAAAGATTGCTGACAGCAGCCTTGTGGTCTCCGATCTTATTGTAGAGGGCACCAAGCGTAAAATAAACTAACGGCGGAGCACCGCTCATCCGATGTAAAATACCTTCGCCGCGCATTATTGCATCCTTGATCTCAAAGCCAAACCATTTGCGCTCATCATCACGGAGAATTTCGTTCGCCGATAAATAAAATTCGAAAATATCGCGGGTTTCATTTCGAGAGCCCGCAGAAAACATCCTGACCAAAAAAAAGGCAAAGATACCGAAAAAGAAAACGACGAAAAACGGGAAATTCGCGACGAGCAGCATCGACGCAACAACGCCAAAAGCCAGAAAATACTGGCCCTTTTCCCTCACTGATGATGGAAACCGATTCTGTAGCTTGTTTTCGCTCACTTTAATATTGCTGCTTTAGTGAACTTTAATCTCCGGTTTCAGGTTTAGCGGTCGCCTTACGCGATTTAGGACCGGTTTTCGACGTCGGCTGCGGCGCTTTATGTTCCTTCGGACGAGAGGCGTTTTTGGCATCCGTTTCCTTCTTCAGTCCAAATTCAGCCATCACATCCATAACCTTGTCGAAGATCATATACGGAGAATTTATTATGAAGGAAAACGTTTCACCAAGAGCGATGGCTTCGAGCTGAACGAGCGTCGATAACTTCTTTTCGAGCGGGAGGTCTGTAAATTCCTTTTTATATTTCTCGTTTTGATCGTTTATGTTCGAATCTTCCGCAGTCTCTTGTTTATTTTCGTCGGTCATTATTACTACCTCTCCAGAGCTGTCTATTCTTGCCTGGGATGCAAGTCTTTCATTTTTTCTACGGCTGCGCGTTGTAAAATGTTCCGTTTCGATCTGCGTCAGCGGCGAAAGATGTTCGGCACCTTTTTCAACAACTACGGAACTGTATTTAAACCCTTCCTCAGCATTGCCACTGTCCTCAAGATGGATACCGAAACGCTTGGCCGCATCGATCAAATAGGTCCCTACCGCAACAAGGCCTTCACGATCCTCACGTTCGAATTTTAGTAAAACTTCAGACATTGTAATTTTAAACCCTAACTTCCGATGACCGTCTTCACTCGTACACGCGGCTGTGCTCCCGAAGCCGTGACATGGGCGTCACTTTCCTTAAATTGACATTCTGAGCAAATACCCCACATACGCAGACTATGATGCGTCGGCCTGAACCCAAATTTGTCCGCCATTTCATCCTGAAGGGATTCAATGTCCTGCGAAAAGAATTCGATAACCTTTCCGCATTCGGTACATATCATGTGATCGTGATGTTCGTGGTTATAATGATGCTCGTAATAGGTCTTGTTGTCGCCGAACCGCACCTCGCGGGCGAGTCCCGCTTCGGTCAAGAGTTTCAGGGTGCGGTAAACGGTGGTGTGTCCCACGCTTGGGTCCTCTTTTTGGACAAGCCAATACAAGTCCTCGCTCGTTAAATGCTCTTCTGTGCGAAGGAAAATCTCCAATATCAGATCCCGCTGTCCGGTGCTTCGAAGGCCGGACTTCTGAATATGTTCAAGAAAAATTTCCTTTTCCTTTCCAAATTCTTCCTTTTTCTTTACCATATCTGCCTTTACGACATTTTATCACCCGGTCTTTAATTTAGCTATTGCAATCTCTTTCCGGATCAACTCAATATCCTCGATGTCAGCTCCCTGACGTTCGGCAAGAGCCAGTGACCGTAGACCGAGGTCGAGGTAAATGTCGTGAGCCTGAATCGACACATTTTCCCGCAATAAACCTAAATGACGATTAAAAGCGGCGACATCGGCTCTTGCAAATGTTCCGGTGAGAGCTTGCGCAGTTGTTTGCGTCTGAAGATTTTCTACAGTACTCCGAATAAGCGGGAGCAGCATTTTAGAACCCTGTTCGCTCTCGACCCCGCATTTGGCAAGCATCTCCAGGGCGATATCTATCAAAGCAACCAGATGTCCGCAGGCAGTTACCGCCGAGGCGTGGTACAGAGGTTTGAGCCGCGTTTCAATGGTAAACGGCGCGCCGCCCAGGTCCGACGCGATCTTCTTTGCGGCACTCACCGCCTGATCATCGCCTTCAACGCAAAAATACGCACCGGCAAATCTTTCAGCTCCCCGAAACGGGTCACTGACCGATAATAGCGGATGAATCGACCCCGCATTGCAGCCGATTGCAACGAGTTTTGATAAGACGATCGAAGAAAGCGATCCGCTGGTATGAAGAACGATCGGAGTTCCCGTCAAGATCGTGGACAATTGATCAGCGATCGATTCGATCTCCGGGTCAGGGGCAGTAATGAATATTATATCGGTCCGGAGATCTGCAAGTTCGGTTGAACTTATAAGAGTCGGCTGCGGGACAGCCTGAACGACCTTCGAAAGGTTTTCCGCGTTGCGGTAGACGAGGTTTATGACGCGGTAGCCAGCGCGTGACAAAGCCAAAGCCAAAGCTCCGCCTATTCTTCCTACGCCGATTATGGATACGCTTTGCATATCCATAAAATATAGTGCAAAAACCGCCGGAGAGGAAACATCGTTAGGACAGGAATGTGGTGAAATTATAAATTCATAAGGACCGCATCATCGGCGACCTTATCGTTCCATTCACCGGTCATTCGTTCGGACTCTTCGAGAATCGCCTCTGTATTAATCCCTTCTTTCTGCGGATGAATTACTGCTGTTGTATCCGCGCTAGTCCGGTTCGTCAAAACATGGGAAAGCAATTTCAATTGCAAAATGTTGAACGGCGGAATCTCTTTCGCTTGCGACAAGATCTTGGACAGTTCCCTGGCTGACGCCGAGACTTCGCTGTCCTTCGACTCAGCCGCTAGCTGCTCCAGCGGCGAAGCAATATTATCGCTCCTCCCACGCAGGATCTCCCTATAAGATTCCAGTCCTTGCCCAACCGTTTCCCGGAGCCTATCAGGCAATTTTTCCCAGTGAGCGATCTTCGCTAAGCTGAACGAACATCTGCAGAAAGGACGGGTCGCAAGCGTCTCCTGAACATCGACACCGCAGTCCAATTCGTCCAACTGCCGGCAAATACTCCTTGCTTCCATCCAGAAAGCTCGCTCGAAAAAAGGCATACTCGAAAGATTCTGAAACTCCCACCAGATATCGCTTCGCATGACCTCGTCGTATTCTTCCTGAAGGGAATGCGATTTCATCACCATCTCGTGCCGGGCGGAGAAATAATCGGCAAACGATCGCTGGAACTTACTCCAAAGATACCCTAATTCGCGATTATTTGCGTCAGTCGGAGTCGAATAGCTAACGTCAGAGATCTGCATCAATTTACGGCGCAATTCCTCAACACTCTCGTCGTCCGTCATTTCGCAAACGGCAAGGTACGCCTGAATTTCCGTCCGCAACACGGCTCCCTTGATAAAATGATCGAGTGTTTCTAGATCTGCATAACACTTTTCCATTTCCTTTTCCGAATCGAAAAATGCATCGGCGATTCTGTCCAGACATTCTTCAAGGCTCATCGAGTCTTCCGAAGCAGCCTTTACACAATCGGCAACCGAACCGATCGTTTTCGACGACCGGGCGGCGAGATTCCAGATCCGAACGTTCAAAATATCGTCCGGAAGGTCGGCAAACCGTCCAAGGATCCTCGAATTATTCCATTCGCCGATCCAGTCTTCGAAAGTCTTGCGAAGAATTTCACGGTCAGCCGGGCTCTCGAACGATTTGAACTTTTGATTCCCTGTAAACACCTCCGCCCATCGGATCAGCTTCTTGATCGAATATGAGCTGTAAATCGGTTTCGCTACTCCTACTATGTCGTCCCAGATTATTTTAAGATCAAGCGAGCGGCTTGTTATTCGATCACCTTTCGAAGTAACAAAATCTATCCGGCGTTGAGCAACGAGAGCGGTTAGGATCAGGTGCTGCGCCTCGCGAACCAGTCCATGCGGGGCTTTTCGGAGCTGAGAATATATGTCTTTTAAGGAAACGGTATCTTCACCGTTCGCTTCTACAAGTTTTAGTATTTCAACGGCGAGCGGAAGAACCGAAAGATTCTCCTCGGACTCGGGAATGTATACACCTCCCTCGACCCTTACGAGGCCGAGAGGCATCGCAAACGTTTGAGCAAGATGCTGGGCCTCCGCCAAATTCTGTCGGGTTCCGCTGTAAAGGTCCGTGACGAGTTCGGCCACCTCACTCATTCCGAGACGTTGGGTAAAGTGAGGATGCTCAGGGTACCTGGTCTCGAAAAGTGGCTCGAGCATAGTCGAAAACATTTCGGAGAACGTCGGAGCGGAACGTGCCTCCTCCGTAAAGTTATAATCGAAACCTTCGATTATCAGCTTGCCGTCCTCAAGAAATCGCCGCGTAAAAATTTTATTGACAAGGACAGCGTGCGAATGGACAGAAGTACGGATCTGCTCGGCGAATTTTTCGCGAAGCTCGTTATTAGAACTCAAAACGTAATAACGCAATATCGTGTCGGTTTCGTCTTTTCTCAAAATATCGGGCCGCCAGATAACTTTCGAAATATCACCGGCCGACTTTTCAGATTTAACCTGGTCTTTTTGAAGATCGACGGTTATTTCCCAATCGGTGGCATCGACCGCCGGTGCGGAATGAACCTGCGAAGAATTCTCATCAGACTTCCAAAAGATTCGTCCACGCCGCCATCCCCCGCGCCAATTTATCTGGCAGTCCATCCAGTCTTTTACCGGCGAGTCGGCTTCAAAGGAAAATGTACAGTCCGAAAAGCGATCTTGAAGCAGGCGTCCCATGATCTTTGGGACCACATCGTCCGGAACATCAGCAATAGCTTCCGTAAGTGCCTTGTTAAGGTTATCCTTGCTGCTTACCTTAAATCCATATCTAGTTTCAAGCCCGTCAACGGAAATCGAACGCACATCGTTTGGCATTTCGTCCGCAAAATTCTTTATCAATTCCTCGACAGTTTTAATAGCCTTTTCCGGATTCGATTCGTCAAAAATGAGCATCGAAGCGCAAATGTCATTTGTTGTAGTTCCCTGGCCATCGAGGGATAGAAGAAGAAGGGCTTTAAGGATAAGTTTTGCCTGAAGCCGCTGCATAACTGGAATTTTGCTAACAACTCCCGAATTTAGGGCGTCATATGCGGCAAAGGCCTCGCTCAGATCCTCGATCTTTCTAAGCCCGGCTTCGGCATTATCGAAAACTTCATCGAGGGCTATCAGCGAGTTCGCTGGCCGGCCAAGTATTCTTTCACCAGCCTCGGAAGCAAAACCGAGAAGTGCAAAATCGTGTACATAAAGCCGCACGTAAGGAGCGACCTCCAAGATTGCCGGATGCAGCGGATACAAAGCCGCAAATTTCTGTTCGCTCCAGCGAAAACTCGGCAACACCTTGCGAAAATAGTCGTAGATCTCATGCAGCACGGGCTGCATCTGGTTTTGCTTCGGAAAAATATGCGAATTAACGACCTTGTACAGATGTTCCTGATCTAGATAATCGATCGCGTAAGCTCTTACGATCGAAGAATTAGAGCCATCCGCTCCGGCAATATCGTCGTCAAGCGCCACGCCGACGAATGTATTTAGATCCTTCGCCGCGTCCGCGATCTCGCTCAAAAATACGCCGTCGTCGCGGGTGACGCGCGAACCGCGTTCGAATGCCGTGTCAATTATTAAAATAAACGGAAGCTCGCCCGTTTTTTCACTTACCGTTTTGAGGATGCCGGCAAACGAATCTCCAAGCGATGCCTGATCAAGCTCAAAAACCACGGCTACCGCATCCTTGAATTCTTCGAGCAGCGTTGCATGCGTGCCGCGACGTATATACGCGACCGGATAATGCCGCCTGAGCAGCCTTTGGGCGCTGGCCGAAACATGGGACTCACCTATTTTCGTGCGCAGTTCGGGATGAGCCGCCAATGCTCCAAGCGTTGCTAAAAAATGGCTTTTCCCGACCCCGCGGTATCCGGCAAGAGCACATGCGGCACCGCTCTGAACCTGAACATTGGATATCTGATCAAGCCATTTTGCCATCAAATCCGCCGTCACGTCGGTAAAATGATAGCTCGACAATGTCAGCGCGGGATCAGCCGTAAAATCACGAAGACTCTGATAAGATCGAACCTCGACAATGTCTTTTACTTTTTCCTGGATGCGTTTCATGTGATAGCGAAAAGTTGGGCGGACCTAATAAAACAGCCCGAGGCAAAAGGGGAAGGTGTCCGGTAAAACGATTGAAACAATATAGGATACGACTACGAAACCGCAGATCGCCGTAGTCATTTTATCAAGTTTGAGCACGAAACAAAAGGTTTTTCCTCACAATATTACTAAATCAACCACTTTCGCATTTTTTTTATCGCATTTCGCAACTTTCCGGCCACGGCCGGCATCATAAAAACATTGTATTCTCAGACTGATGTGTTTAATAATACAGTACTTCCAGAAAGTTCCACGGAGGCGTTTCGATGCGAAAAGGTATGATTCGAAAATTCAGTGCATTCCTCGTTATTTTAACGGTTTGGTTTAGCGCGGTCGCATTTTTTCCGATCGGCGTGGCCGCTCAAAAAGCTGCTCAGCCTAAACAGGATAAAAAAGATAAAGGCAAGAAGGACGAGAAAGCGGCCGCACCGGCACAAACTACGGGCACTAAATCCCTTTCGCCAAAGGAAGACCCTGCCCAGATCGGAAAGCGCAAGATCAACAACGGCTCCGATAAGTTCTTTGGCTGGCTCGGAGGCTCGCAGGAAAAGGAGATCGCTCTTGGCCGGCAGCTTGCGGCGCAGGTCGAACAGCAGGCCAAGTTGGTTGAAGATCCAGTCGTCACCGAGTATATAAATCGTGTCGGGCAGAACGTAGTTCTTCACTCGGACGCTAAGGTTCCCTTTACGATCAAAGTGATCGACAGCGACGAAGTTAACGCATTTGCATTGCCCGGCGGGTTCTTTTTTGTAAATAAGGGCCTGATACTTGCGGCCGACAATGAAGCAGAATTGGCGGGTGTCATGGCACACGAGATCGCCCATGTCGCCGCCCGACACGCCATGGAAAACCAGGGTAAAGGTACGCTGATAAATTACGGAGCGTTGGCCGGAATCATTTTTGGCGGCCCGATCATAAGTACGGTCATTCAGAATGGCGGCGGAATTCTCGCAGGATTGGCGGGATTGAAATTCACACGCGGAGCTGAAGAGGAAGCGGATAATCTGGGCGTGCAATATTTATATGCGTCAGGCTATGATCCAACCGCTATGTCGACCATGTTCGAAAAGCTGGCTTCCAAAAATAAAAAGAAGCCCGGCTCGATAGCCAAACTATTCTCCTCGCATCCTCAGTCAATAGACCGCCGGGATACGAGTCTTTTTCTGGTTGCACGTTTTGCGGAGAAGGAAGAATATGTGATCAGCACGTCGGAATTTCAGCGTGTCAAGAATCATCTGCTCAAGATCACGAACGCCAAAGCCGGAATAACGGGTGACTTCGACGAGAGCGAGAATGGAAAGCCGACGTTGAAGCGCCGACAGCCGGATCCGGTCGATGGCGACACAAGCGATTCGGACGGCAGTTCAAGTTCGTCTTCCGATGGACCGCCGCAGCTGAAGAAAAGGAACGAACCCACAGAACCGGTACCTGCGGCGACACCGAAACCATAGTATTTGAATAACTCAGCAAGAAGCGGCTCACCTATGAGCCGCTTTTTTTTGTGCAAATTGTTGAGGTGTCGAACGATTTGTTAGATAGCCGCCGTGTCCGTCGGTATTTGCGGGTAACTACGCTTATATCTTCATAATTCTTTCAGAAAACTTTCAGAGATTTCTAAATACGTCGGTTCGCGTCGTGAAATAGAATTTTCCTGTTGATACTCGGCTCGACCAATGCCGACAATTTGGAGGAAAATATGAATAAACGATCCGAATCAAGGGGAAAGCTTGCACTGGTAATTGGTGGCAGCATATCGGGCCTTTTGGCTGCGAGGGTACTTTCCGATTTTTACGAGAATGTTGTCGTCATTGAACGCGATAGTTTATCTGCTGCGGCTGGTTCTCGGCGGGGAGTTCCCCATGCCCGCCACGCGCATGGCCTTCTCGCAAGCGGCACACAGGTGCTCAAAGAATTGTTTCCGGAAATCATGCGAGATCTGCTTTCTGCCGGAGCCATTCCTGCCGATGTATTGGATGATGCCCGCTGGTTCTTCGAGGGCGGATGCCTGCAAAGATCGCCTACCGGAACGAAAGGAGTGCTGGTAAGCCGGCCGGTTTTGGAAAGCGTGGTTCGAAATCAGGTTCGGGAAATAGAGGGTATCGAATTCTATGATAATCGCACAGTTCAGGGACTCCTTTTCGACGGCAAAGTTGTTAAAGGCGTTCGCACGGATGCCGGAGTTCTGGAAACCGATCTGGTGGTCGATACAACGGGGCGAGGTTCCCGCAGCCCGCAGTGGCTGAAATCGATAGGTTTCGAGCCCCCGCTCGAAGAAAGGGTGGAAGTGCAACTTACATACACGACGCGTCTATTTAAGCGATCGCCAAGCGATTTGGGCGGCGACATGATCGTCGCTATTCCGCCCACTCCGGACGGTAAACGCGGAGGAGTTATGCTTGCACAGGAAAACGGGCTATGGATAACGACGCTTTACGGATACTTCGGGCATCAAGCGCCGCGGGATC
>JACMMN010000294.1 GCA_014379075.1 Pyrinomonadaceae bacterium
GTCACCGTGTCCGGTACTTGAGCGAGCACGCCGGCACGCAGCAAGCTCAGCAAAATTACCGATGCCAGCAGAAATTTTTCCATCTCTTTCCACATGGGCATTCCTAAGGGGCCGCGGACATCCCCGCGGCACCATAAAGATCAATTCGTTTTTTTGCGATTAAAGTTCGACCATCGGTATTTCCGAAGCCGTTTGAAGATCGATCAGTAGGGCGAGACGTTTGTCGATCTGAAAGAACAACGCGGATTTTTTCCCCGGCAATACTTTCGCGACAATCGGAACATACTTCTGCCTAAGCTTTGTCATTGATTCGTCGATATCTATCGACCGCTTGTTGAGGCTCTTCGCTTCGGCGTCGGTCAGCTTGTCATAATTCGCGGCATATTCTTTGACGAGTGCAATGCGCGCATCATAGATTTTCATTCCTTCGATGGCATATTGGTCATAAACCGGCCAGAATTTAACCGCCTCGGCTTCGGTCAGGTTCATATTTGCGGCAATGAGCTGTTTTTTATCAGAGCGCAAGTCTTTTCGCAAAAGATTTATGTACTTGTCAGTTTCTCCGCCGGCCTGTGCAAAGGACGCAATGTCCGCAAGAAACAGCATCGATAGGGCGGCAAATACCACCATTACTAATTTTTTCATTTCTATTCTCCTAAATTTCCCGGGGTTTAATTTTTAATTACTTCCGCACCTGCACATTCATCAATTTCCATGGATTTTGGAAAGTCTCGATCTGCAGGGCTTTTTCCTTGTCGATCTTAAATTGGCATGCAGGCAAAAGGGTTCCGTGGCTCTTTCCTTTCTCTTCACTGATAATGATTTCGAGGGCGGAAAGATTGTAATCCTGCGAACGGCTCGCCGACCACGCCTCACCGAAGGTGATCGGGCGATCCGTAATTACGCGAATTTTCCGGCTGCCATCGGGCATTTTGAATTCCCGGATATAGGCCACGTCATAACCGAGCGTCCCGGTTATCGCAATACGGCCTTTCGAGTGCATTTTGTGCAAGGCATTGGCAACGCCCTCCGAACCTTTTTGCTCAAACGCCTCGATCAACGCCTTTTGATCGTCAGCCGTCGAGTGCTCGTTTATGGTCAGATCGATACTGATCATTCTGCCCAACTGTGTCGAAGTTCCTTGCGCAGTTGCCTGAATGAACTCGCGCTTATGCTCTTCCTGGGCGAATGCAGTAAAACCGAAAACCAGTAAAATTAGTGCCGCAAACCAAGTTACTTTAAGATGCTGTTGTAATTTCATTTTCTAGTCTCTCCAATTCATAATTTGATCCCTGTCGAGGCCCGTCCTACTTACTTCGCTGCCTTCGAATCTCGACTTGTATGAATAATGATGTTCTCGCAAAAAGGTTTTTGTAACTGTTATTTATTACAGGCGTAGGATCGAAAGTCGGCAATAATTTGGCTCGAAATTGATACTCAGCGAACACGAAACACCGTGAATTTCACAGTAAAATCACCCTGGCGGCCCCGGCCCCACGGAATCTCGGGTTTCAGCCAAAACCCGACCTTCCCCTGCACCATTCGGCCTATCTGAACCCCGCTGATCCCGCTTCCGCGCTTCGTCCGCCAATCCCATTTGAATTCGGTATTGGCGGTTATCCACCATTTTTTACTTAGGCGATGAACTACAGTCGGATCGGCGACAAAAAAATTAACATTCGGGCGATGTTTTTTACCCGCGACGGAAACAAAGTTTTGAAATCTGACCAGGGCAAGCCGTTGTCGTTTCGAAAAAAACCACACCGGCACAACAGCGGGAGCAACAATAACCTTGCCTTGTCCAAGCAGATCGTTTGTCGCGGTTGGCAATACGATCCCGGAACCTACAGCCAGAGCAAATCCGCGCCGGACATGCGGAATGTAAAGTGCCTGTCCGTAAACGTCGCCCAAACCAAATTTCGTGGTGCTGCCGCGATGCACGGTGTTTAATGGGATATCGAGCCTAAATATAATTCCCTTTGCTCCGCCTTTATTTTTAACGTTTCTGAACGAAAGCTTGTCCACACGGAGAAGTAAGGTATCCGCCCAAGCGCCGCCCTTCAGGTTCCGGTACTCATTTCGGATACTAAAAAGTATCGGCTTGGTCGGATCATCCTCGACATGAATCTCGGGCGGAGGAGCTGCCGTGGTCTGCGTATCCGAACTTTGGGAATATACGTTTCGTGAGCATAAGCACAGGCCCAGCAAAAGAAATAATCTAAGGATAAAGGAGGTCCACAATGAAGGTTCAATTGAGAACCGGTACGGTTCTATCCGCATAATTTGTTTAATAAATGCCGGACTCATTGCCCGCATTTTGATTTAGGTCCGCAATCTAAACTTGCGGGTAAATAATAAGTAAGATCGCTGTAACACCCATTCCGATCGCGGCGATTCCGAGCAGCCCGAATCGCGGCAGTCTGTGTTCAAAACGCTGAGCTATGGCGACCATGAACAATATCGTTGCGAGAAAAACAGTTAGCCGAACGTAGTCTTCGCCGATTTCCCTCGATGTCCGTCCCAACTCGAATGCCTCGGTCGCCTGATGTCGTAATTCAAATCCCTCTTTTTCCAGATGATTGTGATATTCCGGCATAAACGCAGGGCCGGGCGGAGCTTTCGGATCGTTGAACGGATCGGCAGCGAGCCAGGCTCGAAAAGCGGGTTCGTAATCTTCGGAAAATCGGCGTTCGAGTAATCCGGCCATTTTTTCGTTGCCCGATGACTTCGCCAGGAGCCATGTATTAAATGTTGATACGTCCTGCAAGCGCTCCTCGCCGCCAATCGTGATCGAGTTGTCTCCGTCAACCCGGTACGCCGTTGCCTGCGCGTAGCTTGCCGCAGATTGTCCGTCCCATCGAGCGGCCTGATACCCGCTCCACGCCGTCGCAACCGCTACAATTGCCAACAGGAAAGCTTCGAGAATCTCGAGTCTGCCCTCCAGCCGGCCCTCTTTTTTTTCGTGCAGCTTGTGCGCGATCTCGACATTCATCGAATGCTCGGCCATTCATTTCTCCTAAATAACAACGTTTTGCAGATCTAGCCCGCTGTAATTTTAATGGACGCATTTGACTCGGTAACTGTAATTTCTTACAGCACGCAAGAAATAAAAAAGGCGTTCCATCAGGAACGCCAGTACTTTTTTCACCTACAGTTTACCTAAA
>JACMMN010000295.1 GCA_014379075.1 Pyrinomonadaceae bacterium
AAGTAAATCACGCCGAGTGGTTTGTGATTATCGGCGACGACGAGCGGAGTTCCGCCTAGCTTTGCGATACGTTCGACGACCTCGCGCAATTCCGCGGATGATTGGTTCCCCCCCACGGCGGCGTACTTTTCGATCGCATCGACCGCTCCTTTCCTAATCTCACGGCCGTTGAGATTTATGCCGGACATCCTACTTTGGGCCGTAAAGGGAATAAACTCCGATTTGCGCTCGGAAAGTTCGCCGATCTCGCGGCCGCGCAACCCGTATTTTTCTTTCGCAAAAACTACGATAGACCGGCCCTCGGGCGTTTCGTCCGCCAACGACGAGAGCTGCGCCGCGTCGGCAAAAGCTTCAACCGATACTCCTTTTAGCGGAATAAACTCGCTCGCCTGTCTGTTTCCCAGCGTGATCGTGCCGGTTTTATCCAGAAGCAGCGTATTCACGTCCCCGGCTGCTTCGACCGCGCGGCCGGACATCGCGAGGACATTGTGCTGTATGAGACGATCCATACCAGCGATGCCGATGGCGGAAAGAAGTCCGCCGATCGTCGTAGGGATAAGGCATACAAGCAGCGAAATAAGGACGAAGATCGTCTGCGGAGCATTGGAATAGATCGCGAATGGCTGCAGCGTTACCACCGCAAGCAGAAAAATGATCGTCAGGCCAGCTAGCAAGATATTCAAAGCGATCTCATTCGGTGTTTTCTGGCGAGATGCTCCTTCCACAAGGGCAATCATGCGGTCGATAAATGTTTCCCCTGGATTAGATGTAATGAGCACCTTTATCCAATCCGAAAGTACCCGAGTGCCTCCGGTCACGGCGGATCGGTCGCCGCCGGATTCGCGGATTACCGGTGCCGATTCGCCCGTAATTGCCGATTCATCAACCGATGCAACGCCTTCGATGACTTCCCCGTCACCTGGAATGAAATCACCGGCCGAAACCAAAACGATGTTGCCCTTACGCAGCTCGGTCGCGTTCACAGTCGCAGTATTTCCGTTTTCCTTCAGCAGCGTTGCTGTAGTTTCCGTCTTTGATTTGCGGAGTGTGTCAGCCTGGGCTTTGCCTCGCCCTTCGGCCATCGCCTCTGCGAAGTTGGCAAACAAGACGGTGAACCAAAGCCAGAGCGTGATTTGTATCTCAAATGCAAAATTACCCGAATCGTTTCCCGTAAAGAGATCGGCCAATACTTTTAGCGTCAGAAAAAAGGCTCCGGCCTCAACGACGAACATCACCGGATTTTTCATCATCTTTCGCGGGTCGAGCTTTCGCACCGAATCGATCAGAGCCCGCGAAATAATGGCTCCATCCCAAATTGAAATAGTCTTTTTCATGTTGTTGATCTTTGATCTTTGGTTCTCGTAGGTTCGCGGCCGCTTTGAGAGCCGAAAACCTAAAAAACAAAATATATAGGTTTTTTTTTCCTAAAAAGTTTGTCCAGCATTCATTTGAAAATGCTCCAGTATCGGCGACAAGCTCAAAACCGGGAAGAATGTTAACGCTCCAACTATAAGCACAATGCTCAAGAGCAAGATGCTGAAAAGGGCGGTGTTGACCGGAAACGTGCCAACGGTCGCTGGAATGCTCTTTTTGCGGGCCAGATTCCCGGCAATTGCGAGCATTGGGACGATCATCATAAATCGCCCGACGAGCATTGCTATGCCGAGTGTTGTGTTATACCAAAGCGTATTGGCATTCAGGCCGCCGAATGCCGAGCCATTATTTCCGGTTCCCGACGTAAAGGCGTAAAGAATTTCCGATAGGCCATGGGCTCCCTGATTATTTAAGGACGTAAGGCCAAATTCGGCTGAAATTGAAGAAACTGCCGTGAACGCCAGAATGATCAGAGGGAATATCAGCGCGTAGAGCATCGCCATCTGCACATCATAAGATTCAATCTTCTTGCCGAGATATTCCGGCGTTCTTCCAACCATCAAGCCCGCAATAAAAACCGTCAGAATTATCATTACGAGAATGCCGTACATTCCGGCTCCGACACCGCCAAAGATCACTTCGCCGAGCATGATGTTTATCAACGGAACCATGCCCCCGATCGGTGTAAATGAATCGTGCATCGAATTGACCGCACCACATGAAGCGGCGGTCGTAACTGTTGCGAAAAGAGCCGATCCGACGACACCGAACCGTGTTTCCTTGCCTTCGAAGTTTCCGCCGACAACGAGTTGATTCACCGACGCTGGATAAAGCGGATTGCCGCGCGATTCCGCCCAGTAAGTTGTAAAAGTTCCAACCAAAAATAATACGGACATCGCTCCGAGGACGGCCCAGCCGTGCCCTTGCGATTTCGTCATTTTTCCGAGCGTGTACGTGAAGCCGGCGGGGATAACGAAGATCAGCACCATTTGGATAAAATTGGAGAACGGAGTCGGGTTCTCAAACGGATGAGCCGAGTTGACGTTAAAAAAACCGCCGCCGTTTGTGCCGAGCATCTTTATCGAAAGCTGCGAAGCCGCAGGGCCCTGCGCGATAGTCTGGGTGTCTATCGTCTTATCTTCCTTTACGTTCTCGCCTGCTTCGTCGGTCACGACGTTCCCATCGTCGTCTTTTTTATCGACTTGGACGACAAAAGATTCCGTGAGCTGGGCTGTATCGTAAGGCTTGAAATTCTGCACAACGCCCTGCGAAACAAAGAAGATAGCTGTCAGAAATGCGATCGGCAAGAGGACATAGAGCGAGCCGCGAACAAGATCGACCCAGAAATTACCGAGTTTATCCGTTTCGAATCGTGATATACCTCGGATAAACACTATCGCAAGTGCCATCCCGACAGCGGCCGAGACGAAATTTTGCAGGGCCAGGCCGGTCATCTGCGTAAAATAGCTCATCGTCGTTTCGCCGCCGTACGATTGCCAGTTCGTGTTTGTCACAAAGGAGACGGCGGTGTTGAACGAAAGCTCGGGCGATGTGCCGGCAAACTCTTGCGGATTGAGCGGCAAAATTCCTTGAAGACGTTGGATCGCATAAAGCGTGAGCGTAGAAAGCAGGCTGAAGATCAGCATCGCAAGGCCGTACTGCTTCCAGTTCATTTCCCTGGACGCATCAACCCGTGTGATCGCATAAACCAACCGCTCGACCGGCTTGAAAATAGGATCGAGAAAACTCCGTTCTCCGTTGTAAACGCGCGTCAGGTAAAGCCCAACGGGCTTCGCCAACGCGACGATCACGCCGAAGAAAACCAAAATTTGTAAAATTCCGTTGAATGTCATTTCTTTAAAATTTTTCCGGACGCAAAAGTGCGTAGACCAGGTAGATCATCAATAAGACCGAACAAACGGCAGCTATAATGGATTCCCAACTCATTCGTTTTTACTCCTTTTGCTAAGTGCGTCGCAGGCAGCCAAATAGGCAATTGCTAATAAAAAGAATGCGATGATGATCGCCAAATAAATTAAATCGGTCATGATCGTTCCTCCGCTAGTTCAGATTGATGCCGATGGCAGCGTAGACAAAATGGTTTCCACCACTGACATTCGTGTTTCCGATCGAATATCCAATATATCCGGTCACTTTCGGATGCGGTTTGAACGCGATTCCGGGCGTAAAATATCCCGCCGCGTGTTTGCCGGTGTACCAATCGGCGTTGATGTTCAAGTATTTATTAACCGTCTGCTCGAAGCCGAACTGCCCGCCGGCCCTATCGGCATTAGCAGCGACGACATTTTTTGTAAAATGGTAGCCTCCAGCCGTCAATCGGGAACCACTTTTGAACGATTTGCTGACCTGTGCATACGCGTAATTGCCTATGTTGTAGGATTTGTTCCGCACGGGAATAAACAAATTGTCACCGACTACGATGGACCAGCCTTTATCGTTCTTGTATGGGCGCCACTTTACGGCCGGAACTAGAGTAGTCGAATCCTGGCCTGGTTGAATATTTCCGGTGATATTCAAACCAACTTCGACATCGCTGCCGACGCCGACGACCACGCGCGGCACGAAAGACGAAAACTTTCCTACATCGTCGCCGTCATTCGGCTTGAATGTGGCGTCGAGTTCGAAATAAACGTTTTCTTTGTCCAGGATGTCGGACGAAGGCACATTAAATATCGTCTGTTGGGCGTTAGTTTTCGCTACGGCTCCGCATATTAAAATAAATGTTATGCAAAAAATATATGTAATGTTTCTCATTATGTTGCGACCGTCTAGCAGTCTTTTTCCTTTAATCCATGCCTGCGGCAATATTGCAGCCGAAGGGCTTTTTCAGCGTCGCGAATTTTATCCAGGCTGTGGGCAGCGAGAATGAGCAGCGGAAAAAAAGCTACCGTTAGCCACGTTCCGATGCTGCTGATACCTTCCGGGTCACGCGGTAGAAACCAAGGTAAGATGCTGAAAAATAATCCGGCCGAGCCGGCCGTGAATCCCAGCACAGTACTCGAGAAAAGCATATATTTCCATCTGTCCCGGCTCCGGCCGAGCTTTACTTCGCTGCTTTCCGTGTTTAAAAACGAATCGTGATAAAAAACCATTTCAGTCATATTCTGGTTCGCATCGGGTTACAATCTACTGGCCCGGACCGCGTTCTCCAAAAATAGATTACGAAGGTTGGTATAAAGGTCGGATAAAGGATTTATAAAAAGTTCGTAAAGATTTCAGGCGTAGGGGTCGAATCGGTAACCGATCCACGGCTCGGTCAGTATATAGCGGGGTTTTGAAGGGTTCGGCTCGATCTTCTTGCGAAGATTCCCGATAAAAACGCGGAGATATTCGGTCTGTTCGGTAAAATTGCCACCCCAGATAGCCGTCAGAAGCGTCCGGTGGGTTAAGACCTTGCTATGATTGTTCAAGAGGTAGCTGAGAAGGTCATATTCCTTGGGAGTTAGATGAAGGTCGTTCTTGTGGAAAGTTATCTTATGTGTAGCCAGATCGACTCTAAAATCGCCTACTTCTGTTACGCTTTCAAGTTTTTCGCTCGGCGCACGGCGGAGGGCTGCGCGGACACGGGCGAGAAGTTCATCCATTCCAAAAGGTTTTGTTATGTAGTCGTCGGCCCCGGCGTCGAGGGCCTCGACCTTCGCTTTTTCTTCACCTCTCACCGATAAGACAATGATCGGAACCTGGGAAAGCTTGCGCAGTTCGCGGCATAGTTCCAGACCGCTCATTTCCGGCATCGAGAGATCGGTGATAACGAGGTCGGGCCCGAGATCATGATAGGTGTCGAGAGCACTTACGCCGTCGGCAGCGGCCCGCACGTCGTATCTATGCGCACCAAGGCTACGGCGCAGCACACGGGTGATCTGCGGTTCGTCGTCGACAACTAAAATGCGCTTCGCATGCATATCAGTTTCCTTCATCGCCAATCGGTAGGCTGATGACAAATCTCGTGACGAATTCGCCTTTGCCATCTTCGATCCATATTCTGCCGCCTTGCGATTCGACAATTCCTTTAGCAATGGCGAGACCTAATCCTAAACCTCCATCAGTTGTTGGAACTTGATTTTCCGTAGCACGGTAAAATTTTTCGAACACCTTTTCCCTCAATTCGCCGGGTATCCCGCGGCCCTGGTCTCTCACTGAAATTTCCACCCTGTCCTCTTGGATTTGATGGGCGCTAATCTTTATTTTGGATCCTCTCGATGAATACTTGGCGGCGTTGACCAGAAGTAAGTACAAAACCTCCGCAATCGAGGCCGCATCGATAAAAATGGCCGGCAGATCGCGTTCTATCTCGATCGAAATATAAAAGGTCTCAAGCTGATTTTTGGCCCGGCCGATCGCTGCATTTATTACCTCGTGGATCGAGTTCCAGTTCTTTCTGAGATGTAATGCATTTGCCTCGATCTTTGCAAGCCCGACCATTCCTTCAATGAAATCGTTGAGGCGATCGCTTTCCTCATCGATTATTTCGAGAAATTCCACTTCCGCCTCATCGTCCAGGAATCTCTCTTTTTTGTTATCGAGAAGCGTTGTCGCCGATGCCTTGATCGATGTCAGAGGGGTCCGAAGGTCGTGCGTTACCGCGTCGAGCAATGATGATTTGAGTTTGTCACTGCGGCGAAGGGCCTCAGCTTCGCTGGCCTTTTCAAAAGCATCCTGCAAGTCCTCGTACAGCCTTTCTATCTCTCCCCGCTGCCTATCCGATTCAGCGGCTCTTCGTCTTGCATATGAGGAGAGCTGGCCCGCAATAATCGAAGTTATTAGGAAGGCAGCCAACGCAACCCAGTTCTGCGGGTCGGCTATCGTCAGAGTATAAAGCGGGGGCAGAAAGAAAAAATTGAAACTAAACACACCAAGCAGAGATGCAAAAAATGCCGTCCGGCTGCCGAACAGCGTGGCCACGACCAGAACGACCAGCAACAATGCGAGAGCTACAGCGGTCGTGTTTGTACGGTCGCGAAGCGGAATAAGGGCGAGCGTAACAATTGTCACACCGGCAAATGCTGCCATAAAACCGGCGGGCCCGCGAGATATTCTGGACAATCTCCACATCGA
>JACMMN010000296.1 GCA_014379075.1 Pyrinomonadaceae bacterium
CCGTCATTTTATTGCGAAGGTCCGAAACGTCGGTCGAAAAATCGACCTCCTCGACCGTCCACGTATTCTTGATCGAATTTTTATACATTTCATAAAAATCCGGGTATTTCATCGGTCTTAAGGTTAAATTGAATCCAGGATCCAGCAGCATAATTAATACTCCAATATTTCATCGAAACTATTCCAAGTAGCGCTGATGCCATCGTACTCGAATTCAGCCTGCTCTTTTGCGTCCGCTAACGTTTCATGCCAAGTATCTGTTAGGACATCCCAGTTTTCATCGCAGCCAAAAAGATAGAAAGATGTTTCGCCGTCATATTGACATATAGCCAACCCTAAGGCTGCTCCCATCAGTACACCTGCGACAATTTGCTCACAATTTCCGGTGTGCCGATGTCGTTCATCAATCACTGTGTAAGCAACAACGTTTGCGTTACTAACTTGCTTAGGAATCGGGACGGTCATTACACTATTTTTTTTACTTATTGACACGCTTCGCACTCTTCGGGGTTTTCGAGCGAGCAAACCAGTGCTTGCTCGTCGGAATAAGCTCGAACTTCAGGGGTTGTGTTTTCGGCGGCGGCAACCTGAGCGATCCTTGTTGCGGGACGCGAACGCAGGTAATAGGTAGTCTTTAAGCCCTGCTGCCACGCGTACATATACATCGACGAAAGCTTGCCGATATTCGGGCTTTCCATGAACAGGTTTAGCGACTGGCTTTGGTCGATGAAGGCTCCGCGGTCGGCGGCCATGTCGATGAGGGAGCGCATCGGCACTTCCCAGGCGGTGCGATAGATCTCCTTTAGTTCACCGGGAAATTCTTCTATTTCCTGAATCGAGCCTTCGCTCAGTTTGATCTTGTTGCGGATCTCGTCGTTCCAAAGATTCGCGGCCTTAAGCTCTTTGACCAGATATTTGTTAATTTGGACAAAATCGCCTGACAAGGTTTCGCGTTTGAAGAGGTTGGAAACCTGCGGTTCGATGCATTCGTAGCAGCCGGCGATCGAGGCGATCGTGGCCGTCGGTGCTATCGCGATCATCAGCGAATTTCGCAGGCCGTTCTGCACGACCTTTTCACGCAGAGCGTTCCAGCGTTCCATATCGTCCGGTGTGATTGCCCAAAAATCGAACTGGAAATCGCCTTTTGCCGCTCGAGTTTCAGGAAATGCGGGATGAACTCCGCGTTCCGTCGCCAGATCGCACGAAGCGCTCATTGCCGCAAAATAGATCTCTTCCTGAATTTTCGCTGAGATCTTACGCGCTTCGTCCGAATCGAATGGCAGACGCAAATGGAAAAACACGTCCTGCAAGCCCATCACGCCGAGGCCGATGTTGCGCCAGCGGTTGTTCGAATCGGCCGTGCTCGGAATCGCGTAATAATTAAGGTCTATTACACGGTCAAGCTGCCGCACCGCAAGCCGGACATTAACATTCAACTTTGCAAAATCGAACTGCCCGTCCTTTATATAACGCGAAAGATTGATCGAGCCGAGATTGCACACCGCCGTTTCGCTGTCCGAAGTAACTTCGATGATCTCCGTGCAAAGATTCGAAAGATGCACGACGTTTTCCGGCTTGGCCGTCTGGTTCGATTTGCGGTTACTCGCATCTTTAAATGTCATCCAGCCGTTGCCGGTCTGTGCCATTGTCCGCATCATTTTAGCGTACAGATCGCGGGCCTTTATTTGTCTCTCGAAAAGGCTGTTGGCTTCGGCTTCGGCATATGCGGTTTCAAATTCTTCGCCGTAAATGTCCGGAAAATGCGGCACCTTGCTCGGGTCGAATAACGACCACATTTCGTCAGCCTGCACACGTTTCATAAACAGGTCGGGAATCCAGTTTGCGATATTCAGGTTGTGCGTGCGACGGGCTTCGTCGCCGGTGTTTTCACGCAGTTCGAGAAAATCTTCAATGTCGGCGTGCCACGTTTCGAGATAAACGCAGGCCGCACCCTTTCGCTTGCCGCCCTGATTTACGGCTGAGACGGACGAATCCAGCGTTTTGAGCCACGGCACAATGCCGTTGGAGTGCCCGTTCGTTCCGCGAATAAGGGAACCCTGTGAGCGGACGCGGTGATATGCGATCCCGATCCCGCCCGAAAATTTCGAAAGCATTGCGACATCCGAATATTTTTTGTAAATACTTTCCAAGCTGTCCTGCGGCGAATCGAGCAGGAAGCAGGACGAAAGCTGTTCGTGCTTCGTGCCGGAATTGAAAAGCGTCGGCGTGCTCGGCACGTATTCGAGCGACGAGAAAAGTCTGTAAAGCTCGATCGCCTCGGCGGGAGTTTCGGAAAGGCCGCAAGCGACGCGCATCCAGAAAAATTGCGGTGATTCGATCACATCGCGCGTTTGCGGATTTTTCAGCAAATAACGGTCATATAACGTTCTCAAGCCGAAAAATTCGAACAGATCGTTGCGGCTTTGATCGATGGCATCGTTTAGTTTGCGGCTGTTTTCCGAAACAAAATTCACGACACGAGGTGCAATTAATCCTTCCTTCACGCCATAAGCTATCGATTGCGAAAACGAATGAATTTCCTGATTACGGACTTCTTTTTCAATATATTGATTCAGCAGGCTGGCACCTAGCCGCGAATATTCAGGCTCCTCGAAAATCAGGCTCGCTGCCGTTTGGATCGAGAGTTTATCAAGCTCGCGGGTAGTCGCGCCGTCATACAAACCGCTGATCGTCTTGGTCGCAATTCGCAGAGCGTCGACGCTCGGCAGATTCACGCAGCAGCGTGAAATAGCGCGGACGATCTTGTTTATATCGACCGGTTCGAATGCGCCGTTACGCTTGCGGACACGCATTGTTGTCTGTGTGGTTTCTTCAGTTTGGCGGGCGGTGGCGGTTGAGCTTTGAATTTGAAAAGTATCCATTGTGAGTATATTGCCTCGCGGTTAAAGTTCTGAATTTTGGCGACGATGAACCTGTAAGAAAATGCATGAGCGGCAAAAATGAGACAAAAATCCCGCCGCCAGCCATTCCTTAAATTTGGCTAATGAGTCGCACCCCTTGTTTGCTATGGATTATTACCAGGCCCAAGAAAGGCATTTCCTACCGGCTGCCGTGTCCAAAAATGCGTTTGAGATGACGCTGGAAGTGACAGCTTTCTCCCCATTACCGCAACGGGGCGGTGCGGCAAAACGAACCGCATTTATCTTTTCAACCAAAAAAATCCCTGAGCGTTCCTACAGTGTTATAGACTATATGGTAGTCATTATGCTTTGTCAACACTAAATATGGTGGTTTTAAACCTAATTGCTAAATCCAGCTTTTGCCGCATTTAGCGCGCTTCGTATGAGGTATTGGATTACATGTTCTGTAACGATTCCGTAACACGTGGAGACACAATCATTTAAGCTTTAATTTCATTCCAAGATGTGTTCCGGTAAAGCCCAAACTCTCGTAAAAACGGTGCGCATCTTTGCGGTCGCTGTTAGTGGTAAGCTGCATAGAAATACATTTTTTTTCTTTTGCTCTCTCAATCGCCCAAAGCATCATTTCACGGCCGATTCCATGCCCGCGATATTTTTCATCAACGCGAACAGATTCGACCGTCGCCCGCTTGCCGCCCTGAAAACTGATCGATGGAGTAAACGTGAGCTGGAGCGTACCGATGACCGCACCGTCCAATGCAGCTACAATCAGCTCATTATTTTTATCCTCGTCGATTTCCTCAAACGCTTTGACGTAGGTTGTCGGCAACGGAGTTTCGTATCTCTCGCGCGTCGAGCCGAGAACATCGTCGGCAAGCATCCGTATGATTTCCGGTAAATCTTCGCGTGTAGCTTGGCGATATTTGAGATCCATGACTTACTTAATTTTTGTTCCGTATTTCTCGATGATTGCATCGAGAACAGCAGAAGATTTACGCTGTCCATCAAGACCACCGCCAAAATTTTCCGATGAACTTTTTCCAAAAAAGTTGTCGCATTCATAGCAAATGTCTAATTCAACAGTTTCAGTTTTGTATTTTGCATTCACTCTATGGCGCGGACTAAAACAAGCGGAGCCGTTACTATTGGAAGCGGCATCAGAATAAAAACTGTCGAGGAATTGTTTTTTCAAAGGATCGGAAACTTTCAAATCCGCGTTCGGAAGTGTTTCAAGCATTAAAACTTTTAACTGCATCGTATCCTTGTCGACATTATAGGAAATAGTGATTTCCTCAGCCTTATTCAAAATTTCTCTGATTTTTGGCGGAATTCTCCCATCAAGTCTTTGCGTTTGTTCTTTCGTTAAACCATCATCCTGATTTTTTGAGGATGGAATTGCTTCCGATGAATTAGTTTCTGTTTCAAGATTCGAATTTGTTGCTCGTTGACTTTCACCATTTCTGCAACCGATTAAAAACATGGCCGCTAAAAAAACCAATGCGAACTGTTTCATAATTTAATCCTCAACAATCAATCCGTCATAAGCAAACTCTACGTTGTCCGGCAGTAAACGCGAATCGCGCTCGTGCAGAATATCGTGATTCAAATGCGTCAGGAACGCCCGTTCTGGTTTGAGGTCCTCGATTATCGCCAGTGCTTCTTCCAGACACAGATGCGTCGAGTGCGGCTTTATGCGGACGCAATCCAAAACCAGCACATCGAGATCGCGAAGGCCGTCCATCGATGCCGGCGGAATTATCTTTAGATCGGTAGCGTAGGCGAAATCGTTGAAGCGGTAGGCGATCACCGGGAGCTCGCCGTGGATTACCTCGAGCGGCGTTACCTCGATGTCTTCGCCGATGCAGAAAGGTGAATTGGGAATGACGGTATGCGGGATAAGCTGCGGCAGGCCGCCGCCGAAATGTGTCGGCTGGAAAACGTATTGGAAAATTCGTTTGAGGTCGGTCCACGCTACTTCGTTGGCATAAATTCCCATCGCTCCGTGACGAAAGTTCAAAGGGCGAATATCGTCAAGGCCGAAAACGTGATCGACATGGCAATGAGTGATCAAAACTGCATCGAGACGTTGGATGTTTGCCCTCAAGGCCTGCTGGCGAAAGTCTATCGAGGTATCGACGAGGATATTTTTATCATTATGTTCGATGAGGATCGAAACCCGCAGACGTTTGTCACGCGGATCGGTGGAACGGCAGGTCTCGCAATCACAAGCCAGCGATGGAACGCCCGTCGATGTGCCTGTACCCAGGAAGGTCAGTTTCATGAGTTCGTAGAGTTGCCGAGTTCCGAGAGTTTAAAATCTGTTTGAAGCATTAACTCGATTAACTCTCAAAACTCAATAAACTATTTCTTCCCTAAAATATCGCCGGCCGAAAACTGCTTAGCCGCCTGCTCTTTTAACTTATCTTCGGTCGCGCGCACCATGGTTACGTACTGCATTCGTAGATCGCCCAGGATCCCCTCGAGCAACCGGGCTTCCTGGGGGTGAAGATTGCTTTTCGTTTTTTCCCCGAGCATTGCCAAAACGTCGAGCCAGTATTTGCCGGTTTCGAGATCAACGCTTCGCTTCCCCGTGGCCGGATGCGGCATTGCTCCGAGCGATGCCGCCGCATTTGTTGCCAGAGTTGAAAGAAAATTGACAAAGCTCGCCGGGTCATCTGCACCAGGAATTTCCCCTGCGTCCGGATCGGGATTTTCGGCCTGGCCCGATTCCGGTCCTTCTTCCAATGACGGAATTTCGGAAGCTTCTTCCGGTGGTACGATATCGGCCGCGGCGGCTTCCACCGATTTCGGCGATTCCAAAATCACACCGTCCTTAACGGAGCCGTCAGAATTGAACTTCCGTCGGTCCGATACCTTAAACGTAACTTCTTCCTGATTTTCTTCACCGATCATATATTTATATCCTGTTTCGATAGTAGCATTTTCCTTTTTAAGGCAGAAGTCTGACCGTAAAGAAGGGCTTAGGTGGTTGCCAGCAGGCAATTCGCTGAGGGCAGTAAGAAAATCTTAAACGACCGGCAGAGGCAGCCGGTGCCCCACTCTTGGAAAGCGCTCCCTAACG
>JACMMN010000297.1 GCA_014379075.1 Pyrinomonadaceae bacterium
GTGAGCCCGGCGTTAGCGGGAAGCGAAAGTCCGGGCTCGCCGCCGAACAGAATTTTTTTCAGCATCCGTTTTTCTCCAATGCAGATTTTATTTTGTGGTGAAAGAATGGCACAATTTGACCGTAAAGACAATAGATAATTTGGTAATCTCGGACGCAAAATATTGCGGCCGCAGCTACATTTAGAGGTTGTGAAATGGGTGAAATCGACTTAGCAAATCTTGTCAGTCATCTTGTTATCTACATGGTAGTTCTGCTTCTGGCGATTTCGGCACACGAAGCCGGCCACGCATGGATGTCTTACAAATTCGGTGACGACACGGCTTATATGCTCGGCCGCGTGACGCTGAATCCGGTGGTCCATACAGATCCGATAGGAACATTGCTGATTCCGATAGTCGCTTTTATTTTGGGAACTGTCGGTGGAGCTTTGGGAAGTATTCCTTTGATCGGATGGGGCAAACCTACGCCGGTAAATCCGCGAAAATGGGAACGCTATAAATTAGCGAACGTCATGGTTTCCATAGCAGGCGTGTTGGCGAACTTGATTTTGCTCGCAATCGGTATTGTATTGGCAAAGATATTGATGACCCAGGGTTTTACTCCAAATGATTTCGGAGGCCGGTCGAGCAATCCGTTGGCGATATTTGTAAGTAATTTAATGGTTCTCAATTTGTCGTTGTTCGTTTTTAACTTACTTCCATTTCCGCCGCTGGACGGAAGCAAAATCCTCGCTACATTCTTACCTGCGAGTGCCGAGCCAATTTTGAATATGCTTGAGCAATTCGGTTTTTTAATCCTAATGTTTTTAATTTACATCGGAGTATTCAGCCTTATAATTTATCCTTTTAGGTTGGCCCTAAGATACATTCTGTTTGCGATTTATTGATTAAATGAAAAAACGCATCTTCAGCGGCGCTCAGCCGACCGGGCAGCTTCACATAGGAAACTATCTCGGCGCTTTGAAAAACTGGGTGGCGCTGCAGGACGAATACGAAAGTTTTTACTGCATTGTAAACCTTCACGCGATCACGCTGCCGCAGAACCCAAAGGTTTTGCGTCAAAAAACGCTCGATCTCGCCCGCATCTATCTCGCCGCGGGAATCGATCCTGAGAAATCTACGATCTTTATTCAGTCTGATGTTCCCGAACACGCGGAGCTGACCTGGATTCTGTCGTGCATTGCCCGCATGGGTGAGCTCGAACGCATGACTCAGTACAAGGACAAGGGTAAAGGTAACAGCGAACGTGCCGGTGTAGGACTTTTTACATATCCGGTTCTGATGGCGTCGGATATTCTGCTTTATCAAACCGATCTAGTCCCAGTTGGCCAGGACCAAAAACAACATCTCGAACTGACTCGTGATCTCGCCGAAAGATTTAACCGAGATTTCGGCGAAACGTTTACGATTCCCGAGCCTTTTATCCCGCCGGTCGGTGCAAACATCCTATCGCTGCAAGAGCCGACGAAAAAGATGTCCAAATCGGATGAAAATGCGAACGGCTCGATATTTCTGCTCGACGACGCCGACACGATCACCAAAAAGATCAAACGCGCCGTAACCGATTCAGGCACAGAAATAAATTTTGACGATTCGCGGCCCGCGATCAAGAATCTGCTCACGATCTTTCAACTTCTGACCGGAAAATCCGCTTCCGAATGCGAAACCCATTTTGCAGGCAAAGGCTACGGTCATTTTAAAACCGAATTGGCGGAAACAGTTGTAGAATTCCTCCGTCCGTTTCAAGATAGAGTTAAAGAATTCGACGACGCGGCACTCGATGCGATTCTCAAACCGGGAGCGGAAAAAGCCAGAAGCATCGCCAGCGATACGCTAAAGTCTGTTTATAAAAAGGTAGGAATTGCCTAAATGAAAATCACAGTTTACGAAAAGCCGACCTGCACGACCTGCCGCAATCTCGCGGTTCTGCTTCGCGAAAACGGCATCGATTACGACAAGGTTAATTATTTCATCGATCCTTTGACTGAAGCTCAGATCAAGAGCCTTCTCAAGAAAGCCGGGCTGACTGCATTCGAAGTTTTGCGAAAGAACGAGCCTATTGCTAAGGATCTTGGCATCACATCGGAAACGCCTAACGATGACATCATAAAGTTTATCGCTGCAAACCCAAGCATATTACAGCGGCCTATCGTCGAAGTCGGCGAACGTGCGGTGCTTGCAAGGCCGGTTGAAAAGGCTTTGGAGTTGATAAAGGCATGCTGATTATTTCAGGCGCTCATTGTGTTCACGCTTCAGCGTGCTTCTTCGTAAAGCAAAAGACAGTCTAAAGTTTGAACTCAAAACTAATTATGAGCAACACAAACGGAAATGGTAACGGCAACGGGCATCGTCCGAAGCCGAAAAACGTCCTCGGCGGCGAACTGAAAAGCTGCTGCACAGATCCAATGACTGGATTTTACCGCGACGGATATTGCCGCACGGGCGCCGACGACACGGGCCGACACACAGTCTGCATACTTGCGACTGATGAATTTCTGAGATTTTCTAGGTCAGTCGGGAACGATCTCTCGACGCCGATGCCGCAATATTCTTTTCCGGGCGTCAAGGAAGGCGATAAATGGTGTCTATGCGTTTTGCGATGGCGTGAGGCTCTCGATGCAGGCATGGCCCCGCAAGTCATTTTGGAAGCCTGCCACGAATCTGTCCTGAAGATCGTGAGTCTGGATGACCTGCAAAACCACGCGGCCGTTGAGGGTTAGATGCAAACTGTCGAACACTTGCGAGAGCTTTTTGCTTACAACGATTGGGCAAACCGCCGGATAATAGTCGCATTAAAGAACAATGCTTCCGAAAAAGCCCTGCGAATCCTGGCCCATTCCCTTATCACGGAAAAAGAGTATTACGAACGGCTTTACGGAAAAGACTCAAGCGGCTTTGATTTCTGGCCGGGCTTGTCAATCGATGAATGCGGCGGGTTAGCACGCGAGTCGGCTGAAGCTTTTGAAAAGTTGCTGAGGAGATTTGAGGACGAAGGCCTCGATATTCGAACACGATACAGGACCAGTGAAGGCGTTCCGTGCGAGAACAGCTACAGAGAACTTCTAACGCATGTTCTTTTCCACTCGTCCACCCATCGCGGGAATATTATACTGAAACTTCGTGAAGAAGGCTTCGAACCGCCAAAGATCGACTACATAATCTATCTGCGTGAAACGAAATATGTTTAGTAAATCGAATAGCTAGCCCTTCCGCATTGCCAATGGAAGAGCAAATAGAACAATTTACCTTCGATTTTTACAAGGAAACCGCGCATATCGACGCTGGTTCCGGGGATCAATTAAAGCTGACGCTCGGTGAATTTGCCGGGCCGCTCGATCTGCTTTTATTTCTTATAAAGCAGGAGCAGGCAAACATCTTTGACATCCCGATTTCCCGGATCGCGGGCGAATATCTTCGCTATATCCGTCTGATGAAGGAAATGGACATCGCAATCGCTGCCGATTTTATTGTCATGGCCGCCACGCTGATCGAAATTAAATCGAAGATGCTGCTGCCGCGTGAGATAGCCGCGGAAGACGGCGAAGATATCGACGATCCCAGAAAAGAGCTTGTCGACCGGCTGCTGGAATACGAAAAGTTCAAAGCAGCTGCGGAGATGCTGTACGAGCGAACAACGATAGAGCAGGCCGTTTTTACACGCGGACCTATCGAATCGGACGAAAACAACGCGGAGATCAATGCCACGGTATTCGATCTGCTGTCGGTTTTTCAGAAAATACTTTCGCGTCACACCGAAGAGGTCATGATGGAAATACATCGTGAGGAAATTTCGCTTGCAGATATGTTAAAGACATTGAGAAAGCGGATCTTCGATGAATCAGAACTCGATCTGGCGAGATTTTTCGACGAGATGCACAATAAAAGAGAATTGGTGACCGCCTTTATGGCTGTGCTCGAAATCGTCCGTACGGAAAGCGTGAAATTGGTGCAGCGAACTACGTTTGGAACCATTGTTTTGCGCAAGATCTAGACGGCCTGGATCAGTTATGGAAGTAAGTAGCGAAATAGAAAAATCGAGAAGTGCGATCGAGCTCGCCGCCGTGATCGAGGCACTCATCTTCGTATCGGATGAGCCGATCACCTCGAGACTTTTGAGTGAAGTGATCAGCGAGGACCGCGAAATCGTGGAAACCGTGCTCCAGGCACTCAAAATTGATTATGAGAAGCGCGATAGCGGCTTGCAGATACGCGAGATCGCCGGCGGCTGGCAGATATCGACGCGGACGGAATATCATGACGAGGTCAGGCAGTTTCTTAAAACGCGGCCTTCAGCAAAGCTGTCGCTCGCATCGCTAGAAACACTTGCCGTCATAGCCTATAAGCAGCCGGTCACGGTTCCCGAGATCCTCGAGATTCGCGGCGTCCAATCTGTTTCGGCGATAAAGACGCTACTCGAAAAACGTTTAATTATCACTAAAGGTCACAAGGAAACAGTCGGGCGGCCGATGCAGTATGGCACTTCCAAGGACTTCTTGATTCAGTTCGGTTTGAAGGATATTAACGAATTGCCAAGCATTGAAGATTTTGCGGATCTTGTTTCCTGACTCCGTACCACCGCCGCGGCAGGTCGTACCGAGCCGTGCTAAGATTGATCTGATGCAAGAAAGATTACAAAAACTTATCGCCCAAGCCGGGATCGCTTCGCGCCGCCATGCTGAGGAATTGATCGCTTCCGGTGAAGTGACCGTCAACGGCGAAATTATCACGACGCTCGGCACAAAGGCCGACCCCGATGCTGACCACATCAAGGTAAACGGAAAGCTGATCAATCCCGCCCTCAAAAAACGTGAGAACGTATACATATTGCTTAATAAACCAAAAGGCTATTTATCCAGTGCTGCTGATCCGGAAGGCAGAAAACTTGTAACAGATCTCGTCAAAGGCTATGGGAAACTTCACCCTGTCGGACGGCTCGATTACAACACCGAAGGCCTGATAATTTTGACAAATGATGGCGATTTTACAAATTTTGTTGCGGCATCGAGAACGATTCCGAAAGTTTATGAAGTAAAGGTAAAAGGCTTGCCGACGAATGTTGGCATCAATAAATTACGCCGCGGATTAAGACTCGAAGACGGATTCAAAACGGCCCCCGCCGAGATCAAAGATCTTTTGCCGACGGACAAGAACGGCTGGTACGAAGTCGTTCTATACGAAGGCCACAATCAGCAGATCCGCAAGATGTTCGATGCCATCGGCCATTCGGTGGTCAAACTCCGTCGGATCGCGATTGGTAATATCCGTGACAATAAATCTTTGGCCGGCACTTCGCGCAAGTTGATGGCGGACGAGGTAGCAGATCTGTTGACTCCGAAGAAAAAAGCCGCCGCGGTTTCTAAAACTGAACCCCAGAAACTCAAACGGCCCTCGCGGTCGGTAAAACCGAAAAGGCCGAAAAGGACTTTTAGATAATCAATTGCTCTGAGTTCACGCTTCAGCGTGTCTCTTCGTTAACCGGCAGACAAGCTAAAGCTCGAACTCAGAACGGCTTGCATCACGCCATTAACGTCCGGTGCTCTACCATCAAACATAAATCCTGTACGACCTGAATCCCGGCTTCGGCCAATGTTTGGGCGACCTCGTCGTTCCGGATGCCCAACTGAAACCAAACAGCCTTTGGCTTCTTCGCCAAAATTTCGGCAGTATGTTTGCGAATATCCTCCGAACGTCTAAAAACATTCAGCAGATCGATCTTGCCGGGAACATCATTCAGATTCCGGTAAACCTTACGACCCAAAATCTCTGTCACATCCGGGTAATAAACCGGCACGGGAACAATCTCGTATCCGACGTCAGCCATGTATTTCGATACATAGAAAGCCGGCTGGCTGGCGTGCGATTCGGGTTTGATGCCGAGCACGGCGATGATTCGGGCCGTTCCGAGCAGGTCTTTTAACTGCTCGTCTGTCGTTAAAAGGTTCTCTTTCCAATTCATTCTCTAATTTTAACGGCAAATCGCTGCGAGTCCAAATATATAACTCGCCCGACGAACTCTCCCGAGTCCTCCACCCTTGAACCGCGAAGAAGCGTTTCGGACTGAAGTCCGCATCCGAAAATTTGTCTACCGCTCAAAATTATGGCAATATAATCAATATTTATACCGCAAATATTATGGATTTTGAACTAAACGAAGAGCAAGTACAAATAAAGTACAGCATCCGCGAATTTGCCGAAAGCGAAATTCGGCCGTACGTGATGGATTGGGACGAAGCCCAGCATTTTCCGGTTGAACTGCGGCCAAAGCTCGCCGAACTCGGCCTCATGGGTATCTTGTTTCCCGAAGAATACGGCGGAGCCGGCATGGGTTACGTCGAATACGCGACGATCATCGAGGAGCTCGGCAGAGTCTGCGGATCGGTCGGCCTGTCGGTCGCCGCGCACAATTCGCTCTGCTCTAATCACATTTATACTTTCGGTTCCGAGGAGCAAAAGCAAAAATATCTCGTGCCGCTCGCGCAGGGCGAATCTTTCGGTGCGTGGGGGTTGACCGAATCTCAGGCCGGATCGGACGCTTCGGGTACGCGGACAAACGCGATCCGCTCGAATGGCGGCTGGAAGGTGAACGGCTCCAAAAACTTTATCACTCACGCCATCGCTTGTAGTACGCTGGTCGCGGTCGCAGTCACCGACAAAGAAATGGGCAATAAAGGCATCTCCGCCTTTATTTTTGATAAATCGATGGACGGTTTCCGTTCTGATAAAAAGGAAAACAAGCTTGGGATGCGGGCGTCGGAAACGGCATCGGTGGTATTTGAAGACTGTTACGTTCCGGACGAAAATCGTTTGGGCAGTGAAGGTGAAGGATTTTCCCAGGCTATGAAGGTGCTGGACGGCGGGCGAATTTCCATTGCCGCTCTGTCGGTCGGTATTGCCCAGGGCGCATACGAAGCGGCGGTCAAATATTCAAAAGAGCGCAATCAATTCGGTCGGCCGATCTCGGATTTTCAGGCTATTCAATTCAAGTTGGCTGATATGGCGGTGCAGATCGAAGCTGCCCGGCTTCTCACACAGCAGGCAGCGGCGATGAAGGACGCGGGCAAAAGCGTTACGCAGAAATCGGCGATGGCAAAGCTTTTTGCATCCGAGACGGCGGTTAAAGTCGCCGAGGAATGCGTCCAGATCCATGGCGGCTACGGCTATACGAAGGACTATCCGGCGGAAAAATACTGGCGTGATTCAAAGCTCTGCACTATCGGCGAAGGTACATCTGAAATTCAGCGGGTCGTGATCGCAAAACATCTTCTAAAAGCCTCAATGATCTGATACAGGTTCCGCATGCGATAAGGGGGTAATTCCCCGTTAACAGATGGTATTTTCCAGATCATTTTTGGCGATAGTTTAAAACATGCTTTGAAACTTCAATTTCCTTTTTCTGTCTTTTATCGCCGATCGGAGTGCCGGCTCTCAAGGCCAGCGGAATAACCCCGGCCCAGACATCCATTGCATAATCTTCTTCGTCATCGACCGGATCGCCGGTGCGAATTTTTGCCGAGGCTTCCTCGATCGGGAGCCGCAAAACCGTTGTAGCCTTCAGCTCCAGTTCTGTCGGCCAGCGGATCTCGGTCCAGCGGCCGGGGACGATGTGTTCTGTAAAGGCTTCAAGTGCCGTAAGTTTCTCGCTATCATCATCTACCAGAACGGCTTTGCCGAGTACTACGACCGACCTGTAATTCATCGAGTGATGAAAAGCGGACCGGGCAAGCACCAGTCCGTCGACCAGCGTGACCGTTACGCAAACGTCGATGCCGCCGGAAAGATTTCTCAACATACGGCTCGCTGCCGACCCATGAATGACCAGATCGCCGCCGATCCGGGCATAACCCGTCGGAATAACGAACGGTTGGCCGTCGATCACGAATCCGACGTGGCAGATAAACGCTTCGTCGAGAATTTTGTAGATCGCATCACGGTCAAAGACTCCGCGTTTTGGAAGCCGGCGAATTTTCGTTTTTTTGGTTTGAGGAATCTCGTTTCCCATATTCTTACTGCGCCCTTGAAAAATAATATGCTCCCAGGTCCGATCCCTTAATTCAAACACCGCGGCACCGAGACCGCAACCGGCTGCATTAAATTTCAAAACCGGTCAAAACCAAATGTTGTTTTCCGAATGTTTTTGTTTCAATTGTGGTACGTACCACAATCTATGAAACATCAATCTCCTGTCAGTAATTGGACAAGATTGTGTCGTGACCAACTTTGTAAATCGTATTGCACCTAAATCCTTCCCCCATTTGGCCTACCGATACCGTATTTCCTGGGTTTGGTACAGTAATTCAGGTAGTTCGATACCGTAGTTTCGAGAGTTTGATACAGTACCAAAGTCATCGGGCCTGGGCAGAATGTCCAGATTTGTATTCGTCGGATCATAACCCACGATCGTTGGCTGCGTCAGAACAAGTTCAATCGTCGCGAAGCGACGCGACGTATTACAATCCCACCGAGGTTTGCAACCCACGGCTATATTCAAGTTGCCGCTAATTAACGATGATTAAATTATCAGGAAGCATTTCTGTTCACCAATTCCGTTATATATTCTTCCAACGAAATTTTGCCTTTCACCGGAGATTCGTGCAGCTTATAGCTTTTATCCAGCGTTACGGCCGTCATGCCGGAATATGACTTCGCCGCCGCGTCGGAGAAGCCGAGGCCTTTGAAGGACTGCGCCCATTGATCGCGGGGTATGACATTTACCTTTACGTCTTTTCCTAAAGCGGAGCAGAATGCGGCGGCGACGTCGGAAGGCGAATACTGCTGCGGGCCTTCGACGTGGTGCGTGCCCGTTTGTTCCACCGGTTCGGTCATCAGGCGGGCGGCGGCCTGGCCGAGGTCATGCGGGGCGACCATAGGCAGTTTGAAATCGGCGGGATAGAAACTGTGGATCATGCCTTCGTCTTTGGCGGTCGCCAGGGACATGTCCCAGTTGCTCATATAATATGCCGCGCGGATGATGCTCGATGGGATATCGCGGGCGTTCAATGACTCCTCCATCTCGTACAGGATTCCCAGGTCGCCGATCCCGTTTCCCGTCTGGGCGCCGTAGGTCGATTCGGCAACTATTTTCTCCAATCCCGAATCATCAATCGCCGCGAAGATAGACGCCAGGCTTCGACGTTCCTCAGCATCGGTATCTGTTGACGGATCGGCTGGCGGGTTCAGCAGGAACAATCGCTTGCCGCGCTCGAACGAGCGGCGAAGAGCTTCCGTGTCATCAACATCCGCTACCGCAACCTGAGCGCCCTTTTGCTGCCAGTCGCGGGCTTTTGAAGGGTCGCGGGTGATTATCGTTACAGGTTCGCGTTGTTCGATCAGGTTTTCGGCAAGAGCGGAACCGACGTGGCCGGTTCCGCCGAGAATGATATGCATAAAATTACTCCTTTATTATTAAGCCTATGCAAAAAAGTTTGAATTTTATGTCGCGAATCGTACATTTGGAGAGAAATTGGGCGGTATTGGGCAGAGAGTATGAAAACAATTGCTTTTTCTTCTTTCGTGTACTTCGTGGATAAAACGTTTTAAAGCCGTTATCCACGAAATACACGAAAGAAGAAAATCAAGAAAAGTAGGATCCAAAACTTTCTAAATACTGAACGCCCTATTTGGCGTCCATCCAGTTTTCGCCTACTCCTATCTCTACTGTCAGCGGGACGTCAAGTTTGGCTGCTATTTCCATTTCGCGTTTTATCAGGACGCTGACGGTTTTAATTTCGGCTTCGGGCGCTTCGAAGAGGAGCTCATCATGGATTTGCATTATCAGGCGGGTTGCAAAGCCTTCCTTTTTCAGTGCTTTGGCGACGTTGATCATGGCGATCTTGACGATGTCGCTGGCCGTGCCCTGGATCGGCATGTTTATCGCCTCGCGTTCGGCACGTGAACGGACATTGTAATTGCGGTCGTTGATCGACGGGAAATAGCGGCGGCGGCCGAAAAGGGAAGTGACGTAGCCTTGTTCGCTGGCGACCTTTGGCGTGTCATCCATGTACTTTCTGATTCCCTTGTAGGTCTCGAAATAATCCGCGATGACCTGCTTGGCCTCAGCCCGCGAAAGGCCGACACGCTGGGACAGCCCGAAAGCCTCGACCGCGTAGGCGATGCCAAAATTTACGATCTTAGCGAGGCGGCGTTTTTCCTTTAATTCCTTATCGGTTACCGCACCGAAGACTAGCTTTGCGGTTTTGGCGTGGATATCTTCGTTATTCTGGAAGGCTTCGAGCATCACGGGGTCGCGTGTGATGTGTGCCAAGATCCGCAGTTCGAGCTGCGAATAATCGGCGGAGATTAGCTTATGGCCGTCTTCGGGAATGAACGCTTTGCGGATCCGCTGGCCGAGCTCGGTGCGGTTCGGAATATTTTGTAGATTCGGGTCTGTAGAGCTGAGGCGCCCGGTGGCAGCGACCGTCTGCCTCAGACAGCCGTGTATCCGTCCGTCGGCGTCGATCATCCTCGGCAATGCATCGGCGTATGTGGCTTTGAGCTTGTCGAGTTCGCGGTATTCTATTATAAAACGGGCTATATCATAATTCAGGGCGAGTTCGTCCAGTACATCGCGGCTTGTTGAAACCTGTCCCGTCGCGGTTTTGCGTCCGGTGGAAATATTCAATTCTTCGAATATCTCGCCGACCTGTTTTGGCGAGCCGATATTGAATTCGTGCCCGGCGATCGAATAGATCTGTTTCTGCAGCCGGTCGAGCTCCGATGAGATGAACTCGGAAAACGCCTTCAGATTTTCGCCATCGACCTTCATTCCGGCCATCTCGATATCGGCAAGGATCGGTTCGAGCGGCATCTCTATCTCGGAATATACCTGCATCAAGCCGTCTTCGACGATCTTATTATGGAGCATCGGGGCGAGCCGCAGCGTCCAATCGGCACGTTCGGCCGTGCGGAGTGCGTTTTCTTCAAAGCCGTCGGGAACGTCCTTCGCCGGGTCCAGGTCGAGATAGGTCTGGGCGAGAAAGGCCGGTGCAAAACTCGACCGGCCCGTGTCCAGCAGATAGGAAGCGAGCATCGGATCGTCCACGACCGCTTCCAGGTTGATACCGAGTGTTGCCAGAACCGCGAGATGTTTCTTGTAATCGTGCGCCGATTTCTCAAGAAAGCCGTTGGAAAATATATCGCGAAGCGGCTGCAACGCGGCTTCCTTGCCGCCTTCGAAATTTTGCAGGTCGATGTAATGAGATTGTCCCGGCGCGGTCGCTATCGCCAGGCCAAGCGGCTCGCTTTTGTGAAAGCAGCTCATCCTTTCGCTCGCATTCGAATCGTCTACATCGAAACTCCAACTCTCGGTTTCCCAGAGTTTTCGAACGAGTTTATCGAGGTCTTCACGTGTATTGATAAGTAAATAAGAAATTTCAACTGCTGTCTGCCCGCCTTCTTTTCGCATTTCGAAAAGCGGTGCGGAATCGGCAAATTCGCGTGTCAGCGCATTGAATTCGAGTTCGCGAAAAAGTGCGTAAGCCGCCTCGCGGTCGGGTTCGCAGTGCTTTAGCTCATCGAGATCGAGTTTGACATCGACGGATGTGTGGATAGTTGCGAGTTCCAGCGATTGGCGGATAATGTCCTGATTATTTTGCAGGGTCTCTCGATAAGTCTTGTGTGTGATCTTTTCGGCGTTCGCCATCGCGCCTTCCGCCGATCCATATTCGAGGACCAGTTTTAAAGCGCCCTTCTCGCCGATTCCGGGCGCACCGGGAATGTTGTCGATAGCGTCGCCCATTAGCCCGAGCAGATCGACGATCTTATTCGGCGGAACACCGAATTTGTTTGTAACCCAGGCCTCGTCGCACCATTCGATCGGCGGAAC
>JACMMN010000298.1 GCA_014379075.1 Pyrinomonadaceae bacterium
ATCCGGGAAAAGCTTTGAGGTCGAGCCTTCCCAAACGCTCCACGCACGGGCGGCCGAAAGCTGAGCTTTTTCGTCGTCGCCCGTCAGGCGTTTGTGATACGCCGCCATAAAATCGCCGCGTTCGTTTTCTGGTATTTCATCCCTGTAGCGTTCCCAAAAATCCGGAAATATTTCGGACGCTCCGTATTGATAAAACCATTGAAGCTCCTTGCGCCGGGTGAGAAATATCCCGCGAAGGATCAATCCCAAACACCTGTCAGGATGCGAAATGCCGTAAGCCAAGCTCAGTGTGCTTCCCCACGAGCCGCCGAACACATGCCATTTTTCGATGCCGAATTTTTCGCGCAAAGCTTCGATATCGTTGATCAGATCCCATGTCGTATTCTCGCGAAGCTCGGCATGAGGCGTCGATTGGCCCGACCCGCGCTGATCGAAAAGGATCACATGATACGCCGCCGGATCAAAAAATCGCCGGTACATCGGGATCAAACCGCCGCCGGGCCCGCCGTGCAAAAACACGACCGGGATGCCTTCGGGATTGCCGATACGCTCGTAATAAATATCGTGGATATCCGAAACTTTTAGCATTCCGGAATCAAATGGTTCGATCTCAGGATAAAGGGTTTTCATTAGGGAAATAATACTTGATTTTTAGCGGCTTCCAAAACTCTTGGGCGGGTGCAGCCCTGTCCGGCAGGAACGGTATTATGGGCATCCTGCCAGCCGTCATACCAAAGCTGAGCCAGGCGTCGTATCTCCGTTTGTTCAGCGTCTCTTATATTCACTTCTTGATCGCCTCGTAAGTGACGGCCAGAACTCCTGATTTCGATGTTTTTACGTTCATCAATTTCATTTTATGTGTGTTTTCGATGTCCTTAAACAGCGGCTTTCCCTTTCCGAGAATTACCGGCATTACCGCAAGTCTGAATTCGTCGATCAAATTCAAATTCATAAAAGTCGAGATTAAACTCGCCCCGCCGTATAGCCAGATATCTTTCCCGTCTTGCCGCTTTAATTCTTCGATCAGTTCAGGAACGTCCGATTTTACGACCTTTGGGTCGCCCTCAAATTCGTCTTTTGATTCCGAGAAGACATATTTTTCCATTTTATTCAGCTCGCCGTAGAAACTCTTTTCAAACTCCGAACTGCTGTCCGTAAGCGTGAAATTTCCCCACATTTCGTAACTGATCCGGCCGTATAAAATAGTGTCGATCTCCCGAATGAAATCGGTCAGGTCCGAACCTCCGTCCGGGTCGAAGACGATCCAGTCGATTTCTCCGTTCGGCCTTCAATAAAACCATCGAAAGAAACGGCGAGACATAGTATTACTTTTCTCATAATTACACCTTCTCCGGGACCCGGGCGGAAATCAGCTGATAAAATTATCGAGCCAAAGTTGAAACACAAGCAATGTCCAAAGCTCTTTGTGATGCGAGGCGACCCCGGTTTCGTGTTCCTTTATAAGTTTCCGGACATATTCCGGTTCGAACAGGCCCTGCTGTCTCAGCCGCTCGGGCGCAAGCATATCGTTCATCAGCGGATTCAGCCGTCCTTTCAGCCATTCGGCGATTGGAATTCCAAAGCCTTTTTTTGGCCGGTGCAGGATCGATTTCGGCAGCAGATCCTTCATTGCTTCTTTGAGAATGTATTTGCCTACCTTTCCCTTTAATTTGTAATCGACCGGCAGCGAAGCAGCAAACTGGCCGACGCGAGGATCGAGGAAAGGAGCCCGCGTTTCGAGCGAAACAGCCATCGAAGCCCGGTCGACCTTGGTCAGAATATCCTCGGCCATGTACAAGTTCATATCGAGAAACTGCATTTGCTCGATCTCGTTTTCCGCATCCGTAATCTTTAATAAGTCCCTGGCACCTGCGTAAATATCGCCGGATGACGATTCGAGAACTTCTTTGGTCAAAAGATTCTTTTGCTCATTAACCGTAAAAGAGCCGAACCATGAATGATGCCTCGTTATCGCGTCGTAATTCGAGGCGGCGACAAATCGTTTTGCCTTGTAATCGAATGACATGTTTTTAGTCGAAACGGGCAGGCGATTAACGATAGGTTCGATCACTCCAGACCTCAGGAACTGCGGGATGGACGAATAAACAGCCGCGACCTTATGACCGTAATACATCGGATAACCCGCAAAAAGCTCGTCACCGCCATCGCCGCCAAGTGCTACCGTTACGTGTTTTCTGACAAATTGCGACAGCAACAAAGTCGGTATCAGCGAGCCGTCTGAAAGCGGTTCGTCGAGCCATGTACCGATCTCGCTGATCAGATCGCCGGCCTTTTCGGCGCTGAGAATTTCTTCGTAATGTTCGGTGCTGAGGTGCTTGGCGACCTGCCGCGCGTACTTCGATTCGTCGAATGAATCTTCTTCGAAACCGATGGAGAATGTTTTAACTTTTTCGGTCGCGTGGTGCGTCGCAAACGCAGCAACGGTTGATGAGTCGATCCCGCCGGACAGCAATATTCCAAGTGGAACATCCGAAACCAGCCGCATTCTGACCGCGTCGGAAAGTAGATTTTTAAGTTCGTCCGCGGTGTCGGGAAAAGAGGCGGAAACACGACCGGTAGGGAGTGTGTTTCCATTCTCATGTAAAAACCCACCCGCTACCGCAGGCGGTACTGACTCTTTCGCCCACGACAAATTCCAATAGCGTCGGGTGTTTATTTCCCCATTCTCGACCGTCAACAGATGTGCCGCCGGTAGCTTTGAAATGCCTTTGTAGATCGACATCGGAGCCGGCACATAATCGAACGAAAGATAATGCCGCATGGCATTGAGGTCGAGCTCCGGCTTTACCGACGGATGTGCAAGTAAAGCTTTCGCTTCGGACGCAAATAAGAGCTTGCCGTCAAAAACACCATAATAGAGCGGCTTTTCACCAAATCGGTCGCGGGCGATGAGCAGTTTTTTCCTGCGTTTATCCCATAACGCAAACGCAAACATCCCGTTTAGATGATCGACCAATGCATCGCCGTATTCCTGATAAAGATGCGGCAATATTTCGGTGTCGGTCTGCGTTTCAAATTTATGTCCGAGCTTTTCGAGATCGGCGCGGACCTCGCGATAATTATAAAGCTCGCCGTTCATTATAACGACGATCTCACGGCCTTCGCTGTAAACAGGCTGCTCGCCGGTGTGCAGATCAATGACCGAAAGCCGCCGCATACCCAGCGAAACGCCTTCATCCAGCCACAAGCCTTCCGAATCCGGCCCGCGGTGGGTTATCCGCTCGCACATTGAATGCAAAACGGCTTCGCTGTCGAGCGAAGATTTGCTTTTATCTAAATTTACCCAGCCTGCAATACCGCACATAAGAAACGAGCAGATCTCTACTCAAACCCAATCTTCTCCCGCACAGCATAGATCGCCTTGTCCTGTGATTCGTGATACGTTCGCACCTGAAGTTCCGCGAGCAGGCCCATTAGAACGAATTGCACCGAGATCGCAAGCATAACAATGGTGATGATCGGCAGCGGCGTGAGGATGAAAGATGTTGAGTAAAATAATTTCAAAACGACCGCCCAGATTCCCGCGATCATTGATATAAAGAACGCGATCACGCCGAAGGCTCCGAAAACGTAGAGCGGTTTTGTTTGGTACGAAGCCATGAACTTGATAGTTATCAGATCGAAAACGACCTTTATCGTCCGTGATATGCCGTATTTCGATTTGCCCATCGTCCGGGCGTGATGATCGACGGGGATCTCGGTGACGCGTGCACCGGCCCAGCTTGCGTAGATCGGGATAAAGCGGTGCATTTCGCCGTAAAGCTTTACATCCTGAATGACGTCGCGGCGATAGGCTTTCAGCGAGCAGCCGTAATCGTGAAGCGGCACGCCGCCGATCCAGGAGATAATTCTATTAGCGATCTGTGAAGGTATTTTTCGTGAGATCAGCTTGTCCTGGCGGTTCTTTCGCCAGCCAGAAACGACATCGTAGCCTTCGTCCAATTTTTCCAGAAGCCGGATAATGTCTGCCGGATCGTTTTGCAGGTCGGCGTCCATCGGTATGAGGATATCGCCTTTTGCCGCGTCGATGCCCGCCGACATCGCCGCTGTTTGGCCGTAATTTCGGCGAAG
>JACMMN010000299.1 GCA_014379075.1 Pyrinomonadaceae bacterium
TCACACGCTGCCGCATTCCACCGGAAAATTCGTGCGGATAGCTGTCTATACGCTCTTCGGCATCGGAAATGCCGACAGTTTTGAGCATTTTAATGGCGTGTTCCCGTGCCTGCGGCCTGGTATGGCCGAGATGAAGCCGCGTTACTTCCATCAACTGCGTCGAGATCTTTAGGAATGGATTGAGCGATGTCATCGGATCCTGAAAGATCATCGCGATCCGCTTGCCCCGGATCCTGCGGACCTCATCGATCGAAAGCGCGCGGACATCGATTCCGTCAAATATCACGTCACCAGCCACAATCTTCCCGGGAGGTTCAGGTATGAGACGCATCACAGACAGATTCGTCACCGATTTGCCGCTGCCCGATTCGCCGACAATACCAAGCGTCTCGCCTTTTTGCAGCTCGAACGAAATACCGTCAACCGCTTTGACTACACCGTCTTCCGTTTGAAAATAGGTTTTGAGCCCGTTGACCGATAAAATTGTGCCGTTATGATTGCTCATCTTCATCAAAACTTCCGCGTTTGCGGATCTAGCGCATCTCTTAAACCATCACCTAAAAAATTGAGCGAAAATAGCGTCAGAGCCATCGTCACGCCGGGAAAGATCATTTGCCACGGGAATATCGAGATGTTCTTGATGCCTTCGGATGCAAGGCTGCCCCAAGAGGCATACGGAGCTTGTACACCGAGGCCGAGGAACGATAGGAACGCTTCCGTCAGCATAACGCTCGGAACGGTCAACGTTGCATATACGATGACGGGGCCAAGCGCATTAGGGACGAGATGGCGAAAGATAATTCCGAAGCTCGAAACGCCGGTCGCCTTTGCCGCGAGAACGAATTCCTGATTTTTTAATGATAAGACTTGCCCGCGGACGACACGCGCCATGGTCAGCCATGAAACCAGACCGAGAGCGAAAAATAAAAGAAGTATCTGGCTTATTCCCTGATTGACGTTCGCCGAATATTTTTCCCCCAGCCAATCGCCGAAGCCAGCCAGTACTGCTTCATTCAACTGAAGATTTGCCCAAATTGCCGCGACGACCAAGGCAATCGATAAAACGGCGAAGATCAGCTTTAATAAAGTCAGAAGGTAAATATTTACTTTTTCGTCAAGCTGTCCGAACACCGCTTTATTTGCAGTGTATAGGATGACTGCGAGAATGATGAGCGATATAAAGATCGTGATCATAACGGGCAGTGCCCCGATCAAAACCAGCGTATTCGGGCCGCCGAAAACTGAAAGAAGGACAATGACGATCAGGATATAAGGGATCGCGTAGATAATATCGACGATCCGCATCATCAGGTTATCGATACGGCCGCCCATATAACCGGCGATCGCTCCGTACGAAACACCGACGATCAACGAGACGAACGTGGAGATAATTCCGACCATCAGCGAAATGCGGCCGCCCTGCAAAACGCGGGCAAGCAGATCGCGACCTGAATCGTCAGTTCCCATGGGATGAAGAGTCGAAGGGGGAAACGACCGGACCAAATCGCCCTCGTCGACATTAGAGGGTATGTAATCGGCCGTAAATCCTGTCGCCCAACGAATTATATAAGGCCCCGCTGTCACCGCGATAACCATCAAAGCCAGCACCACCAAACCGAAAACGGCCAGCTTGTTCTTCAACAGCCGTTTCCAGGCATCGCCCCACAGTGAAGTTCCCTTAATTATTTCTACATTTTCCGCCATACACTATTTCGAACCTATGATTTCATCCACAGCCAACGACAAGCCCGGCAGCGAAACAGAACTTATCGAATCGCCTTTTTTGAATGTTTCCATCAAACCGAACCGGCCTTTTAGCGGAGACGAATACCGTTCAATTGTTTCATCCGACAAATTCACTAGCCAAACTTCCACGATATCCGCTTCAGCGTAGAGCTTTATTTTAATGCCTCGGTCAAAACTGATGGTCGAGTCCGAGACCTCAATAAGCAGTAACACGTCCGGAACAGCAGGATGGCTTTCCGCATAAAAATCCTGACGCGATTTTAAAATAGCGACGTCCGGTTCCGGTTCGTTGTAGTCATCAATGTGAACCGGGTTCTGAACAGAAACTATTGCCCCATTCGCAGCGAATGCGCTCAAAATATTAGTCAGCCGATTTACTACGCTTGCGTGTTTGCTTCCGATTGTCATTTTATCGATTAGATACCCATCAATGATCTCCCAACCGCTTTCCTCCGGCAGGATTCCCGCCTCGGTCATCTTCCGAAATTCCTCTACGCGAAACCTCTTCGGCCGAACCGTCGTATTACTGACAATTTGTTCAACTGTTGTCATAAAATTACTCGTATCTGATTCGCGGATCTAAAAATCCGTATGAAATATCAACCACCAGATTAAATATCATGATCAATATCGAAAGAAACGCAACGATGCCGAGGATCAGCGGCTCGTCGCGATTCAGAACCGCCTGGATGAATATGTTGCCGAGTCCCGGGATCGCAAAAACCCTTTCGACGACGACCGTTCCGGCAAGCAGGGACGCCAGAGCCGGGCCTGTAAACGAAACGACCGGGATGATCCCGCCGCGAAGGCCGTGTTTGAGGAGGACAACCGTCTCGCTCAAGCCTTTCGCTCTTGCCGTCCGGATATAATCGGAACGCATCACTTCCAGCATGCCGGCACGCGTCAGGCGGGCAATGTATGCAGCGTAGATCGCCGACAGCGTTATAACCGGCAATATGATGTTCGCGACCCCGCCCCAACGTGCAGGCGGCAAAATATACAGTCCGAGCGAAAAAACCAGCACGAGTATCGGCCCCAAAACGAAGTTCGGCACCGAAAGCCCGAGCATCGCCAGAGCCATAGACCCGTAATCCCAGGCCGAGTTTTGCTTTAATGCCGCAACTATCCCCGCAGTAAGTCCGATACCGAGAGCGAGAATATACGCGAGTATTCCCATCGTCGCCGAATACGGCAGGTGGCGGAATATGATCGTGTTTACTGAATCACCGACGTATTTGAGCGAATCGCCGAAATCGAAGCACTTGAAATCGGCACCCGCGACGGAGAACTGCAAACCGTTCGCCGTCACCTCATCGGCCGATTTCGTCCGGCAAGTAACGTTGCCGAGCATCAATAAATATTGCTTATAAACCGGCTGGTCAAGGCCGTATTTCTTTTTGATATTTTCTTCGATCGCGGGCGGCAGCTTTTTCTCGTCGGTGTAGAAATTTCCCGGAGCGAGGCGGATCAATCCCCAGGTAACCGTCACCACCAGGATCGCCATCGGCACAATGATCAGGAGTCTTCGAAGTATGAAACTTAGCATTATTCTTTTACTCGGCCTTCGCGGTGCTTGCCGGAGCGTTGTCCAATGCCTTTTTTGCTTCGATGAACTCCGTTTGCGAGGCCATCAGACGGCCGATCTGCCCTTCGACCCATTCGTCGCGGTTGATCATAATATTTTCGACGTCGCGGTCCCATTTTTCCGGATCGCGTTCGATATAGATGAATTTCCACGGATGAAGCGTTCCGGGATTTGGATACATTCCTTTGACGTACGGCTTTTTGATCCAATTCGTCGCCTGAGTCTGAAGCGGCAGGATCGGCTGTTCCTGCATCATAAACAATTCCGCTCTCGCCAATATCTCGAACCGTTTCATCTCGTCGGGCTCCTTGTTGGCATCATCGAGCAATTTATCGAATTTCGGGCTTGACCAGCCCGTCGAACTGTCATTTTTTTCCGAGTAAAACAAGTTTAGAAACGTGAACGGATCCATGTAATCGCCGACCCATCCGGCTCGTGCCAATCCATTGTATTCGAGCTGTTTGCGGACATTCAGGAAGGTTTTCCACTCCATGTTTTTGAGCGGTACGGTAATGCCCAAATTCTGACGCCATTGAGCCTGCATGAACTCTGCGGAAGCCTTATTGCTCTCGGCGGTGTTATAGGTTAGCTCTACGTCGGCGATCGGAAATGACGGAAATGAAAACTTGTCACCGTTTTGCTGCATCGGGTAACCGGCTTCAACCAAAAGTTTCCGGGCCTTTTCAGGGTTAAAAATGCGCGCCTTCCACTCCTCAAGCGAACTTCCCTGTTTCTTTAATTCTTCGGTGTAAATTTTGGTGCGGGCGATCTCGTATTGCGGGAAGATTCCTTCAGGCGAAAAATCAACAAGCGGTTTGGTCGTTTTGCGGAATTTCGCAAGTGCTTCGCGGTCGATCGCGAGGGCAAAAGCCTTACGCACCAGCGGATTGTTCATCGGTGCCTTCTTCACGTTTACCGTGTAATATTCGACCGCAACTTCGGGGAAATTCAGGTATTCATCCTTATAACCTCGCAGCACATCATTCCATGCAGCCGGGGCCGTATGGTTGTACATTGCATCTACGGAACCGGCTTTATACAAGTTCATCATGGTCGTCGCTTCTTCCATCGGATAAAACTCGATGCTGTCGAGCTTGACCATTGCCGCGTCCCAATAGCCGGGATCTTTTACCACGGTTATCTGATCATACGGACGATGTTCTTTTAGAAGGAATGCGCCGCTCGTTACGATGTTCGCCGGTTTCGTCCAGCTCTTGCCGTGCTTTTCTATGGTCGGCTGATGCACGACGCGAAAAAATTGGTGGCCGAGAAGTCCTATGAAATAAGGAGCCGGCTGAATAAGTTTTATCCTGAAAGTGTGATCGTCGATCGCTTCGACGCCGACATCCTCCGCTCTGACCGGAACGAATTCCTTGCCTTCGGCGGCAGCTTTTAATTTTGGATCTTTCTCAAACAAAGCGGTGCGGCCTTTTGCCGCTCCCGGAACCGTAAGACGTTCCGGCTCGCCGATAAACTTATGAAACTCGGTTTCAGGGCCGAAACTATCCTCCGCTGCCGATATTACATCTCCGCTCCCGTCAAAATCCCTTTTGAGCAAAAATTTGCCGTCCGGGCCTTTTACAAAAGAATTTCCGGAATTGTAGCCTTCGGCGTATTTAACGTAATACTCGAGATATGCGTTTTTCGACGCGAGCTCGGGGCTGACCGCCCTTCTAAAAGAATAAACGAAATCTTTTGCGGTGACAGGATCGCCGTTTGAAAATTTAGCATCTTTGCGAAGGTGAAAAATATACTCGGTGCCGCCGGAACCTTTTTCCCAGCTTTGCGCAATGCCGGGCATTGGTTCCATTGTCTTCGGGTGATATTCGACGAGGCCGTCATAGAGGGCCATCAGGACGCGGGCTTCCGGCTGGCCGGTCGGTACCGCCGGGTCGAGCGATTCCGGCTCGGAACCCGAAATATAATGCAGCACGTTCGCTTTCGGCGCTTCGGTTTTCCCGTAAAAGCGGCTGTTTGCCTGCGTCGCGCAGCTTACCAGGAATGACGATAGTGCCAGTATCGCCAATCCCACACGAATCTGCCTGTTTCGGGCCCTTTTCATAAAGCGAACTCCTAAATTGATTTCTAGTGCTTTCGAAACCCGTATATCGGGCATCAGGGGGAGATGATATATTGATCGCGTTTTACACTGGTTTTACCGTTGTGCAATGCCTTTACGATTCGCTTTTCACCTTGTGCGGTTGCCATTCATTGTCTATGACGACATCTTTCAACGACGGGGCGTCAAGGCTATTAAGATCAAAACCGGAGACATACGGCTTTACGAGCGAATACGACACCGGAAAATAAAGCGGGATCGCGTAAAACTCAAAGATCGCGGCTTCTTCAGCAGTTACAAAAGAATCAGCACTTTCATCGGCAGGCAAGATGGGAACAACACTATTTACCGACGAATTTGAATTTGATTCAACTGTTTTACCCGGTTCCGCAATTCTCGGCTCGGCCTGCCCGGCCTCGCCCGTGACTAGAACAGGCTCATTTCCGGGGCCGAAGATAGCTCTAAAATTAGCGGGTTCATCAGCCGTCGGAAATACGACGCCACGCCGGATCAGATCGAAATCACCTGTTTTTCGAGCCAGTTCCAATTCCGATGCTTCTTTTACGATAATTTCGGTCTCAAGGTTTAGGTTCTGCTTCCACATCCGGGCCACAGAACGGGCGATACGGTGCTGAATGTCGTTCCGGTTAACCAAAAGCCTGATCACGGGAAAATTCAGTCCGTCGGGAAATCCTGCCTCTTCAAGTAACTCGCGGGCTTTCTCCTTGTCCTGCAGGATCCTTTGATTCGACTGCCCGAATGGCAAAAATGTCAGTGCCGGTTGTGTCGTGCCTTCCATCTCGCTTTCGGTGAGCCGTTCGCGTTCGATAGCGGAAGAAAGAGCCTGCCGCACGCGCCGGTCCGTGAAAGGAGGCTTCGTAAAATTTATCTCGTAGAAATTCAAGCCGCTGTGTGGTGTACGGCGAAAATCTTGATAAGGCGAAAGCAGTTTGAGGGCCAATGGCGCGAAATGAGCGTTCGTTACAGCATCGAGTTCACCGCGTCGATAGGCTTCGAGAGCTGCCTCGGCACTTTCCTTCGGCACAAAACGCACGCGTTCGATCTTGATCGCCTCATGGTTCCAGTAGATTTCCGACCTATCGAGCGTCAGGCCGTCGGAACCCGACGCGGCGATCCTGAAAGCTCCGTTGGTCACGATGGTAGTGTCCAGTCTGGCACTCTCAAATTGTTTCGCGTCACCGTATATCGGACTGAAAACCGGGTGCGCGACCAATTTCGGAAAATCCTTGTCGGGCCTAATGAGCAAAACCTTCAATATCCGCTCGGTTTCCGCGACAAATCCAAGTTGTTCCTGCACAAACGGCTCGGCTTTAACGGGCCCTTGGGCCGTCGTATTGGAATTCGAATTCTGATTATTTCCGTTTTGCGGCAAGGGTGCGTTCGAATTACCCTGAGGCTGAGGAAGCACCGGTAAGGTGCGGTTCGTCATCGGGTTCAGCAGAATATCCGTGTTCTCGTCGACAGAAATGTCTGGAGTTTCGATTTTTTGGAGCGGAAGGCCGACGATATTTGAGAGCAGATTATGGTGGGCGGCCTGGTCGCCCATCTCGGCCAAACGACGCCATGACCGCACAAAATCCTGAGCCGTGACCGCCTTCCCGTTCGACCATTTCGCGTCCTCGCGAAGATAAAACGTCCATGTCTTAAAATTGTCCGATGAAACCCACTTTTCGGCGACACCAGCGGTTTCCTTTAGAGATATCGCATCGGTATTGGTTAGGCCTTCGAAAAGCGCTCGCGCGACATCCGTTTCCGGCGGCGCCGAAGCAAGGGCCGGGTCAAATGTCTTAGGGGCTTTGCCATTGCTCCAGCGAAATTCCTGCTTTGCGGGCGGAGCAGTCTCCGCATAAAAAGGTTCGGCCTCGGGTTGTTTTAGTTCGGTGCAGGCAGATAAAAATATTAGCGATGAGAGACATAAAAGCAAAAATAACAGCCCGCGACACCATCCGCACCGGCTAAAATTGTTTATTTGTACGCTTTTGTTTCCCATTTAGCAGAGAGAGAAGCCTGACCTTTAGGAAGGGCTTCACTTTCGGTTAGCGTTCAAGCCCTCCCTACGATCAAGCTTTTATCTAAAAAACTACAAACGATATAAAACGGTCAGTCGCCGGTAAATTTCAGTTTTTCATAGATGCCGATTACCTGACGCCGCATGTCTTCCTTATCGTTAGATGTATCGATCAGGAAATCGGCATACTGTTTCTTTTCGTCCTGCGGCATTTGGGAGGCGATCCGTTTTTGAGCGTCCGCTTCTGCGAGGTTGTCCCGCGACATTAAGCGCCGCAATTGTATCGCGGGTTGGCACCAGACGACGATTAGCCTGTTAAATCGCTTGTAACCACCCGATTCTATCATCAAAGCGGCATCTACGATAGCAATTCCTTCCGGGTCTTCCCGTTCGCGCGTTTCCAGCCATTTGTTCTGGACCTCAAAAACAAGCGGATGTACGATCGAATTAAGCAGGAGCCGTTTCGATTCGTCGGCGAATACGATAGCCCCAAGCTTTGCCCGGTCAAGTTCTCCGTCTTCCCTCAAGATCGAATCGCCAAAGCGATGGACGATCATACGCAACCCGGCCGTTCCGTACTTTACAACGTCGCGGGCAATTTGATCGGCATCGATAACGTGACAGCCCAGTTCGCGAAAAACATCGCAAACAGCCGATTTACCTACCGCGATGGAACCTGTCAATCCGATCCTTTGCATGTCAGCGATTATGTCTTCTGGCCAACTTTTCGACATTGAACTCGGCGATTTCCCTGAGAGTCAGACCGAGTTCATCGGCGCACGCAGATATATACCAGAGCACGTCGCCGAGTTCGTCCTTTAGTTTCAGCCGGATCTCATCCGTGATCTCGCCGCCAAAATCACGCTGGATCTTTTTTACGATATTGGCGACCTCACCCGCTTCGCCCGTCAGGCCGAGCGTGGGATATTCGAGGTTGCTAAGACGCCTCGGGTAGAGAGCCGTCTGGCTCGCTTCGGTTTGATAGTCGTCAAATTTCATAGGATTTTAATGGACGCAAAAAGGCAAAAAAACTCAAAAATGAGAACGGAATATATAGAAAAAGACAACGA
>JACMMN010000300.1 GCA_014379075.1 Pyrinomonadaceae bacterium
CTGGGAACAAAACGACAGCGTTAAGCAGCGTTTCGGCGCGGAGCAATGGATGAAGCCATCGGGCGGAACGATGATCGGGATGTCGAGAACGATCAAAAACGGCAAAACGGTTGCGTTTGAATTTTTGCGTATCGTGCAGGATGATAACGAAATCTCTTATATTTCCAGGCCGTCACAGAATAAGGAAGAAACCTCATTCAAACTAGTGAAGTCCTCAGCAAATGAGGCAGTTTTCGAAAATCCAACGCACGACTTCCCTCAGCGGATCATTTACCGGCTCGACAAAACAAAGCTCTTCGCCCGAATCGAAGGCACAAACAACGGCAAAACGATGGGAATCGATTTTCCGATGACACGAGCAAAATGTGACTAGTGGTTGTCAGATCCGGGCCTCAATCTTTTAGAATTTTTGATCCTAAACCGACAACGATCGCATCTTCGGCCACACCTAATAAGATGTCCGGTACATTCGTATTTTCGCCGATTGTTCGCCGTAAATGATAGCATGCGAAAGCCGAGGCGATTGCGGCTATGCCGCCGGCGATGGCTCCGATGCCGACTCTTTCGCGTTCGGCAGCGCAGAGAGTGGCTCCGCAGATCGAGCCCGAAATTGCCCGGAAGGCGAGAGGGCCTTTATCTATGCGGTTGGGGATAAAAGTCGATTTGTCAGCGAAGATCTCTCCGGCCGCCAACACTTTAAGAGCACCGGCAACTTTTGCCGACGACATAAAATTAAATAATGAATCGTCAACTTCCGGCGAATTTTCTTTCGCATAATGATGGCTGACCAATGCAGGTGCGGACATGCTGCGCATTCCCGCGATGATCCCAAAATAGACTGCCTTTGCGTACGCATTTGCCATATTCCTCACGCCCGCCAGAAAGATAAGTTTATCATGACTACTCATATCGCAGGCATTCGATCGGATCGAGTCTTGATGCTTTTCGGGCCGGCAGGACGCCGAAGATCAAGCCGACACCGACAGAAACGGTCAATCCCGATATTACTGCCCAAAGCGGGATCGACGCAGGAAGCGACGGCACGAGTAGCATTATCAAATTACTGATTCCTACCGCCAGAGTTACGCCGAGAATTCCGCCGAAGAATGTGAGCGTCATCGCTTCGAGCAGAAACTGGAGAACGATCGCTCCGCGGGTTGCTCCGAGGGCTTTGCGTATTCCGATCTCTTTCGTCCTCTCGGTGACGGAAACGAGCATAATATTCATCACGCCGATACCCCCGACGAGCAGGCCGAGGCTGGAGATCGCAATCGCGACGAGACCGACCATCGCTGTGATCGAATCAAACTGCTGTATAAAGTCGCCGGCGGTTTTGATGTCGAAATCGTTAGGGTCGCCGAATTTAACAGCCCGCCTTTGCCTGAGTATGCCTTCGGAATCTTCGAGGGCTTCCTGTAGGCGACCGCTTTTTGCCTGGATAATGTGCAGCAGATATTCGCGCTGCGGGGCGACCTTGCGTGCGGTGCGGTATGGCAGAAGCACTTTGCTGTCCTCTTCGTTCTCGCCGAAAAGGGCGGCTTTACGCTTGGCGATAACGCCGATTATTTCCCATGTAGAGCCGTTCATTCGCACTACTTTTCCGACATTGCCGGTCGAAGAGTTCGGGAAAAGGGCCTCGGCGCAGTTCACGCCGATGACGATGACATTTCGCCGCTGCTGGTTGTCAGCTTCGCTGATAAATCTGCCTTCCATCAGAGCAAGGTTCGCTATTCTGTCGTAGTTGGGCGAAACGCCGTCGGTTTGGGCACGCCTATAGTTGCGTCCTTCGTAAGTAATATTGTCGTCGAAACTCGCCGCGCCGAAATTACCGATCCCAGGTGCGACGAGAGCAATTTCCTCGACCGCATCGGTTTGGGCCATGATCGCTTCGGCATCTTCTACGGTGAGCGGCTTCCGGTTGCGTTCGTCACGGTTATCGCCGTCAAAACCGGTTGATAGATGGAATGCATAAATATTGTTAGTGCCGTATTCCTCGACCATGGCGACGATGCTTTGCCGCATTCCGGTTAGAATCGAAGCTACGACAATCGCAGTAACAATGCCGACAACTATCCCCAAGACAGTGAGAAAACTGCGGAATTTATTAGCCCGAATGCTGTCGAGGGCCATTTTCAAAACTTCAATAGGTAATGAGGTAGATGCTTTCATATTGGAACGCGGACATCCTTGTCCGCTACGGGTTGCGGACAAGGATGTCCGCGTTCCGTTAGTTTTGCGTTAGAGCGACAATTGGATCGAGCCGTGCCGCCTTCCACACCGGGTAAAGGCCGGCGATTACGCCGATGATGCTCGAAACTCCGACCGCTGTAATCATATATATCAACTCGATTGTCATCGTGATTCCGGCAAAGATCGTAATCAACTGCGTTACCCCGGCCGCAAGGAGTAAGCCAAATATGCCGCCGACTGAGCAGAGAAGGGCGGATTCAATCAAAAACTGAATTAATATCTGCTTGCGTGTTGCTCCGAGAGCCTTGCGAAGGCCAACCTCAAATGTCCGTTCTGTAACCGATACGAGCATGATGTTCATGACGACGATTCCGCCCACTAGGAGCGTAATACCGGTAATCGGGAGAATGACTCCAGCAATCGCCGCCGTGAAACTATCGATCTGACCGGCTAGATCCTGTGTATTTACAATGCCGAACGTGTCTTCCTGGCTGCCAATGAGCTTGCGTTTATTTCGCAGGGCGAGTCGGGCGTCTTCGAGGGCCGTCATGAAATTCTCGGGCCGGGCGGATTTGCCGTGAACCTGGATTCCGTCGTTGCGGTTAAAAATAAGCTGGTGCAGAGAGATCGGAATATAGATCTGGCGGTCGAGCGGATTGCCGAACATCGATCCCTTTTTCTCTTCCAGGCCGATAATTTCCAGCGGCACGCCGCGGACCTTGATAACTTCGCCAATCGGATCTGAATTCGGCCAGAATTTTTCCTTGACGTCGTATCCGATCACGCAAACTTTTGCGGATCGCGTGACCTCGTCGTTAGATATGAAGCGTCCGCCTTCGATCTCCTTTTCCTCGATCTCGATCATGTTCGCGGTAACGCCGATAATTCGCACGGACGGCATTTCGAGGCCTTTTTCCTTCAGATCGGCGCCGCCGTTCATCTGTGCGCCGACTTCGGAACATTCTCCGCAGTTTGCCTTGATATATTCGTACTCGTCAAAAGTGAGTTTTTTGTTATTGCGATTGCGCCGCTCGAATTCGTCGTCGTCCATCTGACCCGAAAACGCCATTCTGGCCATCATGAAATGATTAACGCCAAGGACTTTCGAGATCTTTTCAGTGACATAGGAATTCAATCCGCTGATCGACGCACCGACGACCACAACTGAAGCGACACCGATGATAATCCCGATCAAAGTAAGAAAGGCCCGGAGTTTGTGTTCGAGAATCGATTTTAACGCGATCCAGAAAGCGTCTGTGTAAAATGAGTAAAGCTGTCTCATAAAAAAATTTAATTCGCGTTTTCAGCCTGGCTTCAGGCAGCTCATCAATATACTTCCTGTCGGAAGCATCTTCAGTATCGTGTGGGTGAAGTTAGAAAAAATAACTGACGTTTGTACTCTGAGCTGATGACAAGAGTGCAAACGTATTCGGACGAGAAAATGTTCAAGAAAAACTTGATTTTTTTGAATTGCACCGGCAATCGTTCAACATGCTATACTTACGTTTCGCAATTTTCGGGCATATTTTTCACTAGGAGATACACCTTTGAGCGTATTAGTCGATAAGAATACACGTCTTATTGTGCAGGGAATTACGGGTAAGGAAGGCACATTTCACACCCAGCAGATGATCGAATACGGCACGAATGTCGTTGGCGGCGTCACGCCCGGAAAGGGCGGCACTACGCACGAAAATGTTCCTGTATTTAATACCGTGGCCGACGCGGTCGCGGAAACCGGTGCAAATGCGTCGGTCATATATGTGCCGCCCGCATTTGCCGCAGACGCGATAATGGAAGCCGCGGACGCCGGAATTGCTCTTGTCGTCTGCATTACCGAAGGAATTCCGGTCACGGATATGATCAAGGTTCGCGAATATCTGGTTGGCCACAATACTCGTCTTATCGGACCGAACTGCCCCGGAATTATCTCGCCCGGAAAATGCAAGATCGGCATTATGCCCGGACATATTCATAAGGAAGGCCGTATCGGCGTCGTTTCGCGTTCGGGAACGCTGACATATGAAGCAGTTGGGCAACTAACGGCTCTCGGATTAGGACAATCGACCGCCATCGGCATCGGCGGCGACCCGATAATCGGGACGAATCACACCGACGCTCTAAAATTATTTCAGGACGATCCCGACACCGATGCCATAGTTATGATCGGCGAGATCGGCGGAACTGCCGAAGAAGATGCGGCCGCTTACGCTAAAGATAACGTAACAAAGCCGATCGTCGCATTCATCGCAGGCCAAACAGCTCCTCCTGGAAGAAGAATGGGCCATGCCGGTGCAATAATTTCCGGCGGCAAGGGGACGGCGGCCGAGAAGATGAAGGCATTGACGGAAGCCGGGATACGTGTGGTCGAATCACCGGCCGATATTGGACAAGCGGTAATGGACAGTTTGTAAGCTGGGAACGCGGGTGCCCTCGCCTACAAGCGTGTTCCACACGCTCAAACTTCCGGCGGCTAAATTGATTACATTGCAAAAGATGCAATGTTGCAGGCGAGGGCGCCTGCGTTCCCAGGTATGAAGTTTTCGCATTCGTTTTGCGTCAAACCCGAAGATATCGATGAGCAGGGACACGTCAACAACGTCGCTTACGTGCGCTGGATACAGCAAGTAGCTGTAGCCCATTGGCGGCATGCGGCAAGTGAAGAAATGCTGGCGAAATATTCGTGGATCGTCGTCCGGCATGAGATCGATTACAAGAAACCCGGATTTGATGGTGACGAGATAACCGCGAGGACGTGGGTAGGCGAATGGACGCATGTGACCTGCGAACGGTTCACGGAAATTCATCGCGGCGGCGAGCTTCTGGTAAAAGGCAGAACGGTTTGGTGCATGATCGAACGCGAAACAACGAAGCCAAAACGTATCCGAAAAGAGCTAAAAGAGAGATTCATAAATTAAAATTAAATAAGAGGGAACTATTAAATAATGAGCACACTAACATTTGGAATTATCAAACCGGACGCGGTGCGGGCCGGAAATCATGGGGCAATTATTCAGAAGATCTCAGATGCGGGTTTTAAAATCCGCGGGCTGAAATTGATTCATCAAACGCAGAAGCAGGCCGAGGGTTTTTACGCGGTCCATGCGGAGCGGCCGTTTTTTGGGGAGCTGACGGAGTTTATGTCGAGTGGGCCGTGCGTTGTGTTGGCTCTGGAAAAATCTGATGCCGTTCCTGCATGGCGCGAACTGATGGGAGCGACCAACCCTGCGGAGGCCGCTGAAGGCTCACTGCGAAAACAGTTTGCGGCGTCGATAGGCGAAAATGCAGTGCACGGTTCCGATTCGGACGAGAATGCCGCGATCGAGATCAGTTATTTCTTTAGCAAACTTGAATTAGTTTAGGCTAAAAGGTATAAAAGTTGCGGGAAGTTTGAGGTTGGAGAAAGTTGAGGAAAGTTTTAGATTTGCTGTTAGGCTCTGACAGTCCGAATTCTTAACTCCGAAGCTCCCGGCAACGCCTGCGACTTTCCGCAACATTTAAAACTGCACGGTAAGGAAAAAATACACATGAAAAGATGCCCGGTCTGCGAGAAAACTTTTGACGATTCGATGCGGTTTTGCCAATCGGACGGAACGCCTCTGATCGCGGACGAGTTGCCGATCGATCCTTACAAAACGATGGTCGCGAGCCCTGCGGATATAGCCGCGGCCATGCCGCCATTGTTTCCGACCGCCGAATCCGAGAGTAAGAAAGCGGAAGAAGTCTTGCAGATCCCGGAAGAATCCGATCCGTTAAAGACAATGTATGCATCCGAGGACGAGATCAGGCAGGAAATGGCGAAACATTCGCAGGCGGATGAAAACGTCATGGATATTCCGCCGCTCGCACCGGAGCCGCCGAAATTTATCGAGCCGAGCCTGAGTCCGCCGACGTTCGGCGAAAAAACGCCGCCGGCCGAGGACTCTAATGCGGCGAAAACTCCCTATAATTCTGCTCCGCCCCCGTCGCCATTTGAAATGACGACGCCTCCTGTGCCGTCACCGTTCAACAATCTCGAATCGGCAGCCTCCTACGATCCGCCGGCACCGAATTTCCCGGCATATGCCGAACCGGAGCCGATAGCTAATGAACCGTCGGCGAATCCGTTCGATCAATCGTCGTCGGCACCGGCAGCTTGGACGCCTCCGGGTACGCCGGAAGCAAGCTGGCAGAATCAGGATGCTGCACAGAATACGCCTTTTCAGCCTGCCGCTGATGGAACCGGCGGCCCCAGTTCGATTTTGGCAATAGTCTCGCTGGTTCTCGGCGTTCTCGGGCTTCTCACTAGTTTCATGACGATCATATCCCTTCTTTGCGGAATTGTGCCGATCGGCCTTGGACTGGGATCGGTCATCACCGGATTTTTGGCGCGATCGAGGGCAGTGAGCGACCCGGCAACTTACGGTGGAAAAGGTCTTGCTACCGGCGGTTTGATCGTCGGGGTTTTGGCGATAATCGCCACCATCGCAATCGGAGCAATCTGGATGCTTCTTATTGTCGGGATGATGGGGGCCGGGGCGTTCGGCTAAACCGCCGCTCTTAACATTTTTTATGTCATTGATCACTGAAGTCATTCAATCGACCGTCGCGGTTTTAAAGGGGATGAAGCGGACTCTGTCCGAGATTCCGCGCGAGAAATGGACGGTGCAGTACCCGGACGTGCCGATCACGGTGCAGCCACGTTATCGCGGGCAGCACTTGCTTCACGTCGACGAACTCGGTAAGGAAAAGTGTGTCGC
>JACMMN010000301.1 GCA_014379075.1 Pyrinomonadaceae bacterium
ACCAGATGGTTTGGCCGGGATTGATAGAGGCGGCCATCCGGTCAATTGAATCCGCACCTTTTTTGTCGGCGAAATTAAAAAGGGACATATTCTACAAAAATGCAGCTCGGTTTCTTCGATTAAGCAAATCCGAGATTGCGCGCCATAAACAACTCTAATCTGAACTGGACTAAAGTTCTTGTCAACTTGACAAGAACTACGTATAATCATGTTTATGAAAAGCCTACCTGTCGGAGAATTCAAGGCGCAGCTTTCGGACTTGCTCGTGGAAGTACAGCAGGGCGAGACGATTGAGATCGTTTACGGCAAAAAGAAAAAGCCCGTAGCCCGGCTTGTGCCTATAAACGGCTCAAAACCTAAGAAAAAACGGAAGTTTGGGATTCTTGAGGGCAAAGTTAAGTTCGTATTTGCGGATGATTTCAAGATGACCGAAGACGAGCTTCTCGGTCGCAAATGAGATACCTCCTCGACACGCACACATTCATTTGGAAGATCGCCGATACCGGAAAAATCCCAGCCAAAGTTTTAGCCGCAACAGAAAATCCGGACAATGAGGTGTTTCTAAGCTCGGTCAGTCTGTGGGAAATCGCGATCAAAACACGCCGTAAGAAACTTGACCTCGGCGGTGTTAACAATGAAGAATTGATCGGTTTAGCCGAGAAAATGGGAATCCAAACGCTATCACTAATGCCGCAGGAAGCCGTAACCTACGGAAATCTGACTGAAGACACTCATTTCGACCCATTCGACCGAATGTTGATCTGGCAGGCGATAAGCCGGAAAATGGTTCTCGTCAGCGGCGATTCGGAATTCAGCCGTTTCAAAAAAGATGGTTTAAGATTGCTTTGGAAATGACATGCGGTCGGACAAGTCAAAATTCGAGAATATCGACGAATATATCGCGGGTTTTCCGGCCGATGTACAGGAGATACTGCAAAAGATTCGAATTATTATCCTAAAAGCCGCGCCCGAAGCCGAAGAGGCGATCAGCTATCAAATACCTACTTTCAAACTTCGCGGTAAAAACGTTATTCATTTTGCCGGGTTCAAGAATCACATCGGCATTTATCCCGCACCGCGAGGAGTAGCGGAGTTCGATAAGGAAATGTCTAAATATAAAGGCGGCAAGGGAACGGTGCAGTTTCAGTTAGATGAGCCGATCCCTTACGGCCTGATAACACGGATAGTGAAGTTCAGAATAAATATGCAAGTGTAACAATTCTTAAGTGTACACTTGCCGAATGCTTTTTTATTTTAGTGGGTTCGCGACGCTAAACTTTGAACATACCTAATTTCTTCAGGCGTTAATTTGAGCCAATTGGCAGCTTCATCGAGGTTGTCAAAGACTTTTATATTCATACCCCGGTTCACGGCGACGGTTTCTCCGAGTCTTAGCGGGTCAAGTACCGGTTCGTGTAGAGCATACGCGAACTGAGGACCTGCACCGTACCCAACCCTCTGTGTGGATCGCGTGACGGTATCGGCCGCGAATTCACCATAGTAAAAACGCTCTACGATCGAGGGATTTCCGACGACCTCGCGACCATCGATCAGCACCTTTTCACTCTCGTGTTCTTCAATCGCTTCGATGATTTTCAGAAAGGTCCGTTTCGCCTCGTCCAACGAGAATTCCCCCGCAGTTAAGACATGCAGTAACTTGGATCGTGCACTTGTTTTGACGGTCATGCTCATAGTTGTTCATAAACTTTAGTGAATTTATGAGAAATCATCAAACGCTGCGGCCAAAAAGGGCATCGGCATAACGCGATAGCGGCTCGTTTTTCCGGGATCCGTTACCGGACGCTCGTCCCGACCGTCTTTTCAATAGTCCACGGACTGAACTCTTACCCAACTATTACAATTTCCTTCCTGCTGACCTGTTAATCTTAAAAGGTAGTACTTTTGCGATCACGGGGAGTTTTCATGCAGAACGTCTTAGAATTCGAACAGGTTCATTTCGGCCCGAACTGGAAGAATGTATTTATTGTTACCAGCTTCCACCTTTTAGCAATTCCCGCTTTTTTTACATTTAGCTGGCCGAATTTTGCGGCGTTGATCATCGGGAACTGGATCGTCGGGAGTCTGGGGGTTGGTTTGGGATGGCACCGTCTGCTGACGCACCGGGGTTTTACGGTTCCGAAATGGCTTGAATACACGTTGTCGGTTTTGGGAACGATGTCGATGCAGGACGCTCCGGATAAATGGGTAGCGACGCATCGTATTCATCATAAATTTACCGAGACTGAAAAAGACCCGCATTCGACACGCCCCGGTTTTTGGTGGGCGCAGATCGGCTGGGTTGTCTGGGGAACGGCGCAGGATCATGATGAAGCGACGCTAAAACGCTATGTTCCCGATCTGCTCAAAGACCCTGTGCATGTTTTGATCTCGCAGTTTTATCTAATACCGCTTGCTGTTTCCGCCGGCATTTTATTTTTGATCGGTGGTTGGCCGATGGTGGTTTGGGGCGTATTTGCCCGCGTCGTCGTCGGCTGGCACACAACGTGGTTCGTAAATTCACTGTCCCACATTTACGGCGATAAGCCTTACGAAACAAACGACGATTCGACGAATAACTGGTTTGTCGCCCTGCTCACATTCGGCGAAGGCTGGCACAACAATCATCATATGTCGCCGACCTCGGCGCGGCACGGCTTGAAATGGTACCAATTCGATATGAACTGGATCGCGATCCGTATATTGGAAAAGCTCGGATTGGCAACGGATATCCGTGTTTTCGAGCCTGAAAAAGTGCCGCTCGAATTGAAACAAGCGGTGTAAAGTATTAAAATTCCGGAAAAACGGAGCGTGAAGATGATGTCCACCCCGCAAAATTACACGGAATTCTGGGATTTTTACGTACAGGAACATAGCCTGCCGATGACACGCGGCCTCCATTTCGCGGGCACGTCGCTTGGCATTATTCTGCTAATATTTTTCATCGCCCGCGGCCAGTGGTATTTCTTCCCCGTCTTTTTTATCATCGGTTACGGCTTCGCATGGTTCGCGCATTTCGTTGTCGAAAAGAATAAACCCGCCAGCTTCAAATATCCGTTATGGTCTTTTATCAGCGATTTTAAGATGATGTGGTACATGCTTACCGGACGAATGGGCCGCGAGGTAGAACGCGTCCAAAGTAAGGGCGCATACTGACGCCTCTGTTAAGGTGCGGCATACTTTAATAGATATGGACAAATCTAAGAAACTCAAAGCTGTAATCCTACTCGCCACGCTAAAGAAAAAAGACCAGTCGAATACGCAGGTGCTTTCCGAATTCCTATCTGAGCGGTTGGAGAAGAGCGGCGTTGCGTGCGAAATAATAAAGCTGGTCGATAAAAACGTGTTTCCCGGAACGTATTCCGATATGGGGAAAGGTGATGCCTGGCCCGGGATACTTGAGAACATTCTTGCGGCAAATATCGTAATTTTTGCGACTCCGGTATGGTGGGGCGGCCATTCGTCGGAAATGCAAAAGGTGATCGAGCGGCTGGACGAAATTCACGACGAAATATTGGCGGGCAAGAAATCGCAGCTTGAAGGGAAAGTCGGCGGAATAGTCGTAACGGGCGATTCAGACGGCGCCCAGCACATCATTGGCAATATCAGCAATTTTTTCAATGCCGTCGGAATCCTGCTTCCTCCGTACACAACGTTAACGGTATTGTGGGAAGGCCAGGCGAAAGGAACCAAAACAAGCCGAACGCAGCTCATCAAAAAATACGAGAAAGAATACGGCAAAACCGCCGACACAATGGTCAAAAAACTATTGGAATTTGTTTAGCACAGGCCCGTACCACCCGCTTACGCAGGCGGTTCTGACCATTTCAAGTGTTCAGAGATCATTTGCAGCGAACGGTCGTACCGATAAGAAATATTGAAATGCCCGTCGTCGAATTCTTCGTGAATGTGCGGAACCTCGATTTCGCGCAGCTTTTTCGATAAAATTCTGGCCCCGATATCCAGTGCAAATTCATCCCGCGTCCCTGCGTCGATAAATAATAAATGCAGCGACCGCAGGTTTTCCGCGTATTTTTCGGCCAGCCTCACCGGATCGTGTTCCAGCCACCTTGCCCAAACTTCCTGTCGGATCTCTCCGGTTTCGGGATCGAACGGCAAATCAAAATCGGTGCCGCTTGGCGAATAACAAGCGCTCATTCCGATAGTATTCAATGCAGAATGATCATCCTTTCCTTGCTTTTCTCTCGACCAGAATTCTTTCATAAAGCCTTTCGGATCGCCTTTGATAACGCGAAAAGCTTTCGCAAAATCCATCGGATAGCAATGCTCGAAGTAGGCATCGCCGCTTGTCGAGCAAACAAGCCCAAAAATGTCGGCATGCCGCATTCCCATGATCAGGGAACCGTAGCCGCCCGAAGATTTGCCCATTACGGCACGGGCATTCTTATCGCGAATAGTTCGAAAATTTCCATCGACAAAGGGCACGATCTCGCTCGTCAAATAATCTTCATAATTGCCCGTCGCGGTCGAATTTATATACTGTGAACCGCCGTAATACGTGAAGCAATCCGGCATAACGGCGATCATCGGTTTTATTATTCCCGAGGCGATCAGCCGATCCATTCTCTCCGCTAAATTCGGTGTGAACGCGCTGTCGTTGAGAAGCATTTTGCCGCGTCCGGTAAAGCCGGTGAGGCAATAGACGGCCGGATAATGTTTTCCGGTTTCCTCGTAGCCGGGCGGCAGGTAAACGGAAACGTCGCGAAGATGCTTATCTCCGAGTGGATTGTCGAGCAGCACCTTACTTTCGTGCGGCAAAATTCGAACGGTTCCTTGCACTGGCTCTTGTTCGGTCATATAGTCAAGTTTAGAGTGAAAAAGGCGGAAACACGAGTGCTAGCGAGCGTGTTCTTACTTTCACGGCGAGTGACACACACCTTACCGGTCGTGTTTCCGCCCGTGAACAAATATGGCTGGTGAATTGGTAAATGTAGATCCGAACGCGTTGACATCGACCATCGAATTTTTGACGGCGATGGTTACGCCGACCCTGCTTATATCGGCGACGGGTTCGCTTGTGCTTTCGACATCGACGCGGCTTGGGCGTGTTGTGGACCGCGCCCGGCAGTTGGAGATTCGTTTGGGCGAACTGATCTATGTCGAAGACAAATCGGAGGTCCCGCTATACGATAAACGCCTCGAGGTGATCGTCGATCTTCTCGACAAGGTCACGAGCCGTTCGCGCATTCTTCAAAAAGCGATGGCCGCTTTTTATTACGGGCTCGGCTTTTTTATTTTAACCAGCGTAACGATCGCCATCGCCGGATTATTTAACATCTATCGCTGGCTGCCGATCCCAATTGGTGTTATCGGCATTTTGTTTTTACTCTACGGTGCGATCCTGATGATCCGCGAGACGTGGATGGCAACGGCGACCATCAACAGGGAAATGGATTTTACATGGGAACTGGCCCGGCGTGTGGCCCCAAAGGAAATTGCGAGTAAATATAAGAAAATTGAAACCGGAGAATTCACGATCAAGCCAAAGCCCACGGTATCTAAAACTCTGGGCGGAGAATAAGCTCGAAGAACGTGTCGAACAGCTAGAGGCACTGCTGCGCTCGTGCACTGTCTGCCCAAAGGATTGCGGCAACGATCGCCTGAACGACGAGATTGCCGCCTGCTATTCCGGGCGTCTGCCGATAGTTTCGTCCTACACCGCACACTTCGGCGAAGAGCCTTGCCTGTCCGGAACGAAGGGCGCCGGGAACATCTTTTTCGGCAACTGCAACCTTCGCTGCGTCTACTGCCAGAATTACCAGATCTCGCAAACCTGGAGAGAACAAAAGAAAAACGAGGTCACTCACGAACGTCTGGCGGAAATGATGCTCGAACTGCAAGACCGCGGCTGTCACAACATCGGTTTCGTTTCACCGACACATTTTGCTCCGCAAATGGCACGGGCAATATTGATCGCCTCCGAAAAAGGCTTGCGGCTGCCGATCGTTTACAACACGAACGCCTACGACTCCGTCGAAGTGCTGCGGCTGCTTGACGGAATCGTAGATATTTACCTGCCCGATCTTAAATACGCCGACGCCGATTCCGGATTCCAGTATTCAAAGATCCGCGATTACCCGAAATTCGCCCGCCTCGCGATAAAAGAAATGCACCGGCAAACCGGAGATGAATTGGTCTTCGATGAAAACGGATTGCTGCGACACGGTTTGTTGATACGCCTGCTCGTTTTGCCGAACGACATGGCCGGAATCGCCGAAAATCTGCAATGGATCCGCGACGAGCTTTCACCAAAAACCGCGATCTCGCTGATGGCCCAATATTACGCCACCAACAAAGCCGCAACCGACGAACGCTACATTCTGCTGTCGCGAAGGATCTCCGAAGGCGAATGGGTCCAGGCGGTTTCGCTGCTCGAAGATATGGGAATCGAAGAAGGCTTTATGCAAGAATACGAATCGGCCTCACATTATTACCGGCCGGATTTTGCGGATGCGGATAAGCCATTTAAGGATATTCGTGATTTCACGTAGTTGCCGGAGCTTGTGAAAATAATGAAAAAGATACTATTGCTTATCTTTGCAAATATTGTTTTCGCTATCGCGGTAATCACAATTTACGCGGTTGGTTATGAGTATGACAAAACCCCACCTTCTTTACCCGGAAATGAAATGGCTCTCATACGACTTGGTCATGCAAGTTTACGGACAGCGGTGGGAACGCTTTGCTAAAGCACTCATCGCTTTGGGTGTCGTTGTTGACGTTGTTATATTGCTGACTTGGTACCGAAAAGGGCAAAACAAACAAGAAAGCATATTAGATTTGAACACGAATATATGAAAGAAGGCGAAACAGCACCAGTTTTCACGCTAAAAGAC